>NZ_JAPDCM010000014.1:0-123626 GCF_027706125.1 Aeromonas sp. Y318-1 | reverse complement strand
GTTAGAATACCGGCCTGTCACGCCGGGGGTCGCGGGTTCGAGTCCCGTCCGCTCCGCCACTAACAAGAAGCCCAGTCTAACGACTGGGCTTTTTTTCGTTCGATTCCCTCAATATTACCTCTTCTCTCTTCTATATCCCGCTGATTTATCACGCTATGGGTGTTGTGCCTCAACCCTTTCCATCGGGGATGGGGTTCGGCATACAATGCGCCTTTGGTGTCAGATGGGAGTCCCCTATGTTTTGTCCGCGTTGTGGTTCCGGAGCGCTGCAACAGCGCAGCGAGAAAGAGTTCGCCTGTGGCTGTGGTTTTCACTATTTCCAGAATGTGGCGTCGGCCGTGATGGTGGCGCTGTGCTGGCAGGACGAGCTGCTGGTCGCGGTGCGGGCCCGTGATCCCGGCCGGGGCTTGCTGGATCTGCCGGGTGGCTTCGTCGATCCAGGCGAATCGCTGGAGGAAGCCTTGGTAAGGGAGCTCAAGGAGGAACTGGGACTGGATCTGACGGGGGAGACGCCGCGTTACCTGGGCTCCTATGCCAACGTCTATCCCTATGACGAGGTGACCTATCACACCTGCGACACCGTCTTTCTGCTGGAGTTGGCAGACAAGCCTGCTGTGGTAGCGGCCGACGATGTGGCCGCCTGTGAGTGGCGCAAGCTGGCCGGCCTTGCCCCTGCCGAGTTTGCTTTCCGCTCTACCGGCGCCGCCATCAGCCAATTGCAGCGGCTGTGTGGCTAACCGATAGCAGTGATGACTGGGCGGAACAGCTAGCCCGGCAGGTGGAGGGTGACGATCAGCCCGCCCTCTTCACCGTTTCTGGCGTCGACCCGCCCGCCCTGGACCTGGATCGCCTTGCGGGTGATGGCAAGGCCCAGCCCATAGCCCTTGCCCGCCGCAGGGGAGCCTATTCGCACGAAAGGATCGAAGATGCTGGAGAGCTTGCTCTCATCCACCCCCATCCCCTGATCCGCCACCTCGATGATGAACTCGTTGCCCTGCCGCATCAGGGTCAGGCGGATGGTCTGGCCCGCTTTCGAGAAGCGCAAGGCATTGCGCAGCACGTTGTCGAGGGCCCGGCGGATCAGCTCCGCCTGTCCGCAGACCGTGTATTCGAGGGTCTCATCCACCCAGGTTTTTATCTCGACGCCCATGTGCTGCGCCTCGTAGCGGGCATCGCTCACCACGGCGTTGACCAGCCCCTGCAGATCGTAATACTCCTCACCGTCCTGCTCGCCATGGCCGGCGCGGGTGAGGGTCAGCAGCTCGCCGATCATCTTGTCCATGCGCTGGGTCTCGAGCTGGATCCGCTCGAGGGATCCCTCGATCCTGGCCGGATCCTGCTGGGCGAGGCCGATGGCCAGCTGCAGCCTGGCAAGGGGGGAGCGCAGCTCGTGGGAGACGTCGTGCAGCAGCTGTTCGCGGCTCTCCACCAGCAGTTGCAGCCGCTCGGCCATGGCATCGAAGTCGCGGGCCGCATCGCTGATCTCGTCGTGGCGCCGCCGCATGGCGGGGTAGAGGCGCACTGCCAGATCTCCCTGGGCGAGGCGCTCGAATCCCTGCCGGAAGCGGTTCATGGGGTGGGTCAGGTGCCAGGCGAGCAGGGCGCTGAAGAAGAGGCCGCCGAGTCCGCCGATCCACCACATGGGCGGTGGCATGTTGAGCCAGTTGCGGTGGGGCTGGGGTGGTGCCAGCAACTGCTGCAGGCCGGCACTGTCGTAGTCGAGCCGGTAGTGCCGGCCATCGGCTCCCAACAGGATACGGCCGCCCTGTGTTGTGGATGGCTCTGCTGCGACCGCTTCAAGCTGCAGCAGCCTTCGTTCCCGGGCCGGCCAGCTGGTCAGCAGGGCCGCAACCGCAGCCGGTCCCTGCCGCTGCAACAGGCTGGCGGCAGCTGCCAGCTGACGTTCGGCCAGCTGGCTTGCCATCCGCTGCTCCGGCGGCCCTTCGTGGCGATAGAGGCTGAAGGCTACCCACAGCAGCTGGCTCATCATGATGATGGTGAACCAGAAGCCGAACAGGATCTTCCAGAACAGGCGCCCCTTGAGGATCATGTCAGCCGGTATCCTATGCTGCGCACCGTCTCGATGCCGACGGCTTCCCCCGCCATCGCCTGCAGCTTCTGGCGGATATTGCAGATGTGCACATCGACGCTGCGATCATAGGGCTCGCGCGGGCGGCCAAGCCCGTGCAGGGAGAGCTCATCCTTGCTGACCACCCGCTCTGGGGATCGCAGCAGCAGTTCCAGCAGGTTGAACTCGGTGGCAGTCAACTCCAGCGGCTGCGCCTGCCAGTGACACTGACGGCTGGCGGGGGAGAGCACCAGCTCGCCAAGGCGCAGGCCCTGCTCTTTGCCCGGATGGGCGGGGGCAGGCTCGACCCGGCGCAGCACGGCCCTCAGCCTGGCCACCAGTTCCCGCGGGTAGCAGGGCTTGGGCACATAATCATCGGCCCCCATCTCCAGCCCGATCACCCGATCGATGTTGTCTCCCTTGGCGGTGAGCATGATGACGGGGATCCGGCTGTCGCGGCGGATCTGGCGCAGCACCTCGCTGCCATTCAGATCAGGCAGCATGATGTCGAGCACCACGGCGGCATAGTTGCCGGAGAGGGCGTGCTGCACGCCACTCTTGCCGGTCAGCACATGGGTGGTGGCCAAGCCTTCGCCAGCCAGGTATTCGCTCAGCATGGTGCCAAGCTCCAGATCATCGTCCACCAGCAGGATCTTCATTGCTCTTCTCCGTCTCGGGTTGGCGCCATTTTCCCGTGTCCGTCTCCGTCTGACAGCTGCTTTTACGCAATCCTTACACTGCCCTGCAAGAGGCTTAACCGGACATTGGAGTAGATTGCCCGGGTCTGTTTCACCCTCTGTTTCAGCCAAGGATATCCGCGATGGCCCGTGCCCGTCTCCTCGTTGTTCGCCTGCTGCTGCCCGCCCTGGTGCTGGTCGGTGCCGGCTGGCTGCTGCTGCCTTCCACTGCGGCACCAACCACCTCTTACATCACAGTCCCGGTCGAGCAGCGGGATCTGGAGCAGAGCGTGCTGGCCGACGGCACCCTGCAGGCCCAGAAGCTGGTGAGCGTGGGGGCGCAGGTGTCGGGGCAGATCAAGGCGCTGCACGTGGCGCTGGGGGATGAGGTGAAGCAGGGCGATCTGCTGGTCGAGATCGACGATCTCACCCAGCAGAACGCCCTCAAGGATGCCGAAGCCGCCCTCGACAACGTACAGGCCCAGCTGGCCTCGCGCCGGGCAACTCTGCGCAACAACCAGCTGGTCTTCGAGCGCCAGCGCAAGGTGCTGGATCGGGGATTGGGCAGTCAGGCCGACTACGACAGCGCGGAGGCGACCCTGACGGCCACCCGTGCCGACATCCGGGCGCTGACGGCGCAGGCGGTGCAGGCCCGCATCGCGGTCGACACCGCCAAAGTGAATCTGGGTTACACCCGCATCGTCTCCCCCATGGCGGGCACCATAGTGGCGATCCCGGTGGAGCAGGGGCAGACGGTCAACGCGGTGCAGAGTACCCCGACCATGGTGAAAGTGGCGCGGCTCGACACCATGACGGTGGAGGCGCAGATCTCGGAGGCGGACGTGATCAGGGTGAAGGCCGGTCTGCCCAGCTATTTTACCGTGTTGGGGGCGCCCGAGCAGCGCTACCAGGCCCGTCTGCGTGCCATCGAGCCCGCCCCCGACACCATCAACGACGACACGACCAGCAGCAGTTCGACCAGCACGGCCGTCTACTACCACGGTCTGTTCGAGGTGGCGAATCCGAGCGGTGCCCTGCGCATCGGCATGACGGCCCAGGTGCACATAGTGCTGGCGACCGAGCGCAACGCCCTGGTGATCCCGGCCATCGCCCTGAGCGAGGGGCGGGTGCAGGTGGTGGATGAGGCTGGCCGCCCACAATGGCGGCAGGTGAAGGTGGGCCTCAACAACAAGGTGGATGCCCAGATCCTGGCGGGGTTGGCCGCCGGGGAGGCCGTGGTGGTCAGTCAGCTGACGGCCAAGAGCCAGCAGAGCGGGCGAATGGGCCCGCCGATGGGGATGTGACCATGAGGGAACCACTGCTGCAACTGAGCGGGATCCGCCGCCATTTTGGTGACGGGGAGCGACGTGTCGAGGTGCTCAAGGGGATCGACCTGACCATAGCGCGGGGCGAGATGGTGGCCATCGTCGGCGCCTCCGGCTCCGGCAAGTCGACCCTGCTCAATATCCTGGGCTGCCTGGATCAGCCGAGCGAGGGTAGCTATCGGGTGGCTGGACGGGAGACGGGCCGGCTGACGGCCGATGCGCTGGCGACCCTGCGCCGCGAGCACTTCGGCTTCATCTTTCAGCGCTACCACCTGCTGGGGGATCTCAGTGCCCGCGACAACGTGGCGCTGCCTGCGCTCTATGCCGGGTTGGCCGGCGACGCGCGCAAGGCGAGGGCCGAGAGCCTGATGCAGCGGCTCGGGCTTGGCAGCCGGCTCGACTACAAGCCGAGCCAGCTCTCCGGCGGCCAGCAGCAGCGGGTCAGCATTGCCCGCGCCCTCATCAACGGCGGTCAGGTGATCCTGGCGGACGAGCCGACCGGTGCCCTCGACAGCCAGAGCGGGGCCGAGGTGCTCGACATCCTGGGCGCGCTGCATCGGCAGGGCCACACGCTGGTGCTGGTGACCCACGACATGGCGATCGCCGAACAGGCCGAGCGGATCATCGAGCTCAGAGATGGGGCGGTGGTGGCCGACCGTCGTCGCGAGTCGGCATCGCCGTCCCCTGCGCCAACCACTCCCCGTATCGACACCGAGGGACGCGGCGCTCTGGCCGGGCGGCTCGGCGCCGCCTTCAAGATGGCGCTGCTGGCTATGCAGGCCCAGCGCATGCGCACCTTCCTCACCATGCTCGGCATCATCATCGGCATCGCCGCCGTGGTATCGGTGGTGGCGCTGGGGCGCGGCTCCCAGCAGCAGGTGCTGGCCAGCATCAATGCCATGGGCACCAGCACCCTGGAGATCTTCCCCGGCAGCGGCTTCGGCGATCGGCGGGCCGAGGCGATCCAGACCCTCAGGGTGGAGGATGCCGACGCCCTCGCCGGGCTCGGCTATGTGCACAGCATCACCCCCAGTTTGGCCACCAGCGTCACCCTGCGTCGGGGCAGCCAGGCGGTGCTGGGCTCGGTGAACGGGGTGGGGGAGCAGTTCTTCCAGGTGCGTGGCTACCGACTGCTGCAGGGCATGCTGTTCGATGCCGCCAGCGTGGCCGCTCTGGCGCAGGAGGTGGTGATCGACGAGAACAGTCAGGCGCGTCTGTTCGCCGCGGGGGAGTCGCCGCTCGGTCAGGTGATCCTGCTGGGGAGCCTGCCGTGCCGGGTGATCGGGGTGGTGGCCCGCAACCAGAGCGGCTTTGGCAGCGACGAGAACCTCAACGTCTGGATCCCCCACACCACGGCCATGACGCGGATGCTGGGCCAGAGTCACCTGCGCAGCATCAGCGTGCGGGTGCAGGACGAGGTGGCGCTGGCCGCCGCCGAGGATGGCATCAATCGCTTGCTGCGTGAACGGCACGGCGCTCAGGATTTCTTCGTGCTCAACACCGACAGCATCCGCCAGGCGATCACCAGCACCAATGCCACCCTGACCCTGCTGATCGCCATGATTGCGCTCATCTCCCTGGTGGTGGGCGGCATCGGGGTGATGAACATCATGCTGGTATCGGTGAGCGAGCGCACCCGCGAGATCGGCGTGCGGATGGCGGTGGGGGCCAGAACCGGCGACATACTGCAGCAGTTCTTGATCGAGGCGGTGCTGGTCTGTCTGCTGGGCGGAGCGGCCGGGGTGCTGCTCTCCCTGCTGGTCGGCGTCTTGTTCGAGCACTTCAGCAGCCAGTTCCGCCTGAGCTACTCCCTGGACGCCGTGCTGATGGCCTTCTTCTGCTCGAGCCTCATCGGCGTGCTGTTTGGCTTCTTCCCGGCGCGGCGGGCGGCGCGGATGGACCCCATCCACGCACTGGAGCGGGAGTAGGCACCCTCTTCGGCGCCCGCAGCGTCACCCCATTCGCCGGCGTTGCCGAGGGCTCATCCCGACTCGGTGGCCTGGCGAGTTGGCCGGACGGCACCCTGTGCCAGTCCGGCAGCCTGAACCGTGTCATCGACGTGACACAGCCTGCCCTGCGCGGGTTTTCAACCGGGCCCCTGGCCCGGTTCTTTTTCCCATGCGAAAAAAAGGCGCCACCCGAGGGGGACGCCTGAAAGGTCAAACCTTGCGGTTTGCGGACCAACGGAACCAAGACTTCACACACATCACACTCTCAGCACTTCTGGCAGGCTCAGCCTTGCCACTTGCCTCCTTCCACTATCACGTCGTTGGGATCGGTATCGGCGCTCAGTTTGTCGCGCACATACTGGTCGTAGAGTTTCAGCAGGTACTTCTCTTCCCCCAGCTTGGCGAGACGGTCGTTGACCCAGTCACGCAGCTCGATATTGCCCTTCTTCACCGCCGGCGCGATGGGGTCTTCCGAGCCCAGCTTCTCGGGCAGCACCCGATAGCCCGGGTTCTCCTTGGCCCAGCTGAACAACACCAAGTTGTCCTGGGCGTAAGCGTCGCCACGGCCCTGGGCCAGGGCCTGCAGGGATTCGGTGTTCTTCTCGAACTTGAGCACCTTCCAGTCCGGGTGGTTGCGGGTCAGCCAGATGTCGGCCGTGGTGCCGGTGGTGACGATCAGGGTCTTGCTGGCCAGATCGTCGAGCTGCTTGGCCGGGCTTCCTTGTGGCACCAGCACCTGCACCGCCACTCGCAGGTTAGGGTTGGTGAAGTCCACCACCTGCCGCCGCTCCGGGGTCACCGTCATGTTGGCGAGGATGAGATCCACCTTGTCGCTCTGCAGGAAGGGGATGCGACTGGCAGGCTCCACCGCCACGAACTCGACCTTGTTCTCGTCCCCCAGCAGATCCTTGGCGAAACGGCGACCGAGGTCGGTGTCAAAGCCGACGTAGTTGCCCTTCTCGTCCACGTAGCCAAACGGGGGCTTGTCGGTGAAGACGCCGACGATGAGCTTGTCGCGGGCCTTGATCTTGTCGAGGGAACCGTCCGCCGCATGGGCAGCGCCGCTGGCGAGACCCAGTCCCAACAAGGCACTGAACAGAACCGAGGTGATTTTTTTCATGCTGACTCCTTTCGTTTGATGACAGTTGTATAAGAAAACTTGGCGAGGAACTGGCGGGCACGCTGGCTGCGCGGGTTCTCGAAAAATTGATGGGGGGCGGCCTGCTCCAGGATGTGGCCGCCGTCCATGAAGACGATGCGATCCGCCACCGCCTGGGCGAACGCCAGCTCGTGGGTGACGATGAGCAGGGTCATACCGCTGCCGGCGAGATCCCGGATCACCTCCAGCACCTCCTGCACCATCTCGGGGTCCAGCGCAGCGGTCACTTCGTCAAACAGCATCACCTGCGGGTTCATGCACAGGGCCCGCACGATGGCGATGCGCTGCTGCTGGCCGCCGGAGAGCTGGCGTGGATAGTCGTGGCGCCGCTCCCACAGGCCGATGCGAGTCAGCAGCTGTTCCGCCTGCAGCAGGGCCTCGGCCCGCTCCCGTTTTTGCACCTGAAGGGGGCCGAGCAGCACGTTCTCCAGCACCGTCAGGTTGGGGAAGAGGTGATAGCTCTGGAATACCATGCCGATGCGCTGGCGCAGCCGCTGCCAGTCGGTGCTGGCATCCAGCCTGTCTCCATCGAAGCGAATGTCGCCCCCCTGAATGGGTTCGAGCCCGTTGAGGGTGCGCAGCAATGTGCTCTTGCCGCAGCCGCTCGGCCCCAGGATGACGATCACTTCCCCGGCGTTCACCGTGAGGCTGACCTCGTCCAGTACCCGGTTTTGGCCGAATTGTTTGCTGACAGCATTGAGTTCAAGCAGAGGTGTCATACCGCGTTACCCCATTGTTGCTCCAGCCGGCGCGAGGCGAGCGAGAGCGGATAGCAGACCAGAAAAAAGAACAGGAACAGCAGACCGTAGATGAGCAGCGAGCCATAGGTGCGCTCGATGATCTGCTGGCCCACCTTGATCACCTCCACCACCCCGATCAGCACCGCCAGCGAGCTGGTCTTGATGATGCGGGTGTAGATGTTGATGGTCGGCGGCGTCAGCCGTTGCAGCGCCTGGGGCAGCAGCACGTGACGATAGAGCTGCCAGCGGGAGAGCCCTAGCGCCAGGCCGGCCTCCTGCTGGCCGCGGGCGAGGGATTTGAGGCCGCCGCGCACCACTTCCCCCACCTCGCTGGCGCCCCACAGGGAGAGCACCAGCACGGCGCACCAGAAGGCCGGGATGTCTACGCCAAAGAAGATCGGCAGCCCGAAGAAGAAGAGGTAGAGCCAGACCAGCACGGGCACCACCCGAAACAGCTCCAGATAGACCCGCAACACTCCCCGAGTCAGCCTTCCCCCCTGTTGGGCCAGCACGCCGTAACCGACCCCGCCCAGGGTGGCGAACAGGATGGCGAGCAGGGAGATGGCGAGGGTCTGACCCGCGCCCACCGCCAGCAGCGGCAGCGCCTGCGTCAGTTGCTCAATGACCGGACTGGCCATAGTAATCCCTCCTTTCCTGCACCTCGGTGACGAGTGATAGCGGTAGCAGGACGATCGATGCCTGCATCAGCGATTCAATGACCGAACTGACCATGTTGCAGCCTCCTTTCAAGGACGCGCAGGGCAAGGGACAGCGGCAGAAAGATCAGCACACACATCAAGGTCAGCACCGCCAGCATCTCGTAGGTCTTGTAGTAGAGGGCGATGTAGTTCTTGGTGGTGTAGAGCAGCTCCGGCACCGCCACCGCCGAGGCCACCGTGGTCTCTTTGAACAGAAAGATGAAGTTGGCAAACAGCGCCGGCAGGCTGGCAAGCCAGGCCTGGGGCAGTTGGACGTGGCGCAGCAACTGCCAGCGGGAGAGGCCGATGGCTCGCCCCGCCTCCAGCTGGCTGGGGGGGACCGCCTGAATGCCCGCCCGCAGCGCCTCGGTCAGGTAGCCGCCGCCGAGGAAGGTCATGGCGATCACCGCCGTGGCAAAGCCGGAGAGCGAGATGCCGAGCGCCGGCAGCCCGAAGTAGAGAAAGAACAGCTGGATCAAGAGCGGCGTGTTGCGGGCCAGCTCCACATAGGCGCGGATCACCCCGTTCAGCCAGGGCTTGTGCAGGCTTTGCAGCGTCACATTGAGCAGCGCCACGACGAGCGAGGTGAGGATCACGATGGCGCCGAGCTGCAAGGTGACCCAGACCGATTGACCGAACGCCGGCAGGGTGGTGAGAACAAAGGACCAGTCGAAGCTCATGCCGGGATCCTCCCGTCGCGGCGCAGCCGCTGGGGCACGACCGTGATGGCGTCCGGGTACTTGATGCCGGCGCCGGTGTTGAGCACCACCACCCGCTCGCCCCCCTGGATCCAGCCCGCTTCCCGCAGCTGGCGGGCGGCGGCGAAGGCGGCCGCCCCTTCCGGGCAGATGAAGCAGCCCTCCTGGGAGGCGAGTTGACGCAGCTCGCGTTGGATGGCGCCATCTTCCACCGCGACGGCGCAGCCCTCGGTGCGATAGAGGGCATCCAGCACCAGAAAATCCCCCAGCGCCTTGGGCACGTTGATGCCGAACGCCAGGGTCTGGGAGTCGGGCCAGAAGTGCGACTCGCGCTCCCCCTGCTGCCAGGCCTGGACGATGGGGGCGCAGCCGCTCGCCTGCACCGCCACCAGTCGCGGCAGCGGTCCCTGCACCCAGCCCAGCTCCTGCAACTCCCGCAGCGCCTTGTAGATGCCGATGAGGCCGACGCCGCCGCCAGTGGGGTAGAGGATCACGTCCGGCAGAGTCCAGCTGAGCTGCTCGGCAATTTCAAACCCCATGGTCTTTTTGCCCTCAATGCGATAGGGCTCCTTGAGGGTGGAGGCATCGAACAGCCCCTGCTGCGCCACCGCCTCGGCCACCTGGCGACCGGCGTCGCTGATGAGGCCGTCCACCAGGTAGAGGCGGGCACCGGCCAGGGCGCTTTCCAGCCGGGTGATGGCGGGGGCTGCCTGTGGCTGGACTATGGTGCTGCGCAAGCCGGCGCGGGCGCCGTAGAGTGCCCAGGCCGCGCCGGCGTTGCCGTTGGTGGGCATGGCGAAGTGGGTGACGCCGAGTTCGCGGGCACGGGAGACGCCGACTGCGGCGCCACGGGCCTTGAAGGAGCCGGTGGGGGTGAGGCTCTCATCCTTCATCCAGAGATCTGGAATGCCGACCTGCTTGCCGAGGCGCGGCAGCGGCAACAGCGGGGTGAAGCCTTCCCCCAGGGTGACCACCTGGGCGGGGTCGCGCACCGGCAGCAGCTCGTGGTAGCGCCACAGGCTGGCGGGGCGCCCCAGCAGGGCGGCCGGGTGCCAGGCCTGCTTCAGGGCCTCGAGGTCGTAGCTGGCCAGCAAGGGGGCGCCGACCGGGCTCAGCTGCTGGGGCTGATCGGCATCCACAATCTCGCCGGTCTTGCTGCAACGCAGATGTGATAGGTAGCTGTACGGCATGCTTTATCCTGAATGAGTCGAGATGGTCAGTCGCTTATTCCATCCTGTGACCCAAGTGCCGGATAACAAACAAAATAAACTGGCAAACCTAAGCGAAAAAATTCATATGACTCCGATTGGTCAGGGTTGTGGCGGCTTCCCGCTCATGTCGCGTGGTCACCCGCTGGGGGGTTGGGCCGTCCGGCACTCTTTGCTAACCTGCCCGCTTCACCCGAAATCGCAGGGAGCCGCATCGATGCGAGCCATTGTCAGCCTGCTGGCCCTGTCACTGCTGTGTGCGTGCAGCGGCCAGTCAACCAAAGAGGATGCCATGTCAGGGAAAGCGCGCCTTCACTACCCCGTCACCCGCCAGGGTGAGCAGGTGGATCACTACTTCGGCCAGGCCGTGGCCGACCCCTATCGCTGGCTGGAGGATGACCGCAGCCCCGAGACCGAGGCCTGGGTCAAGGCCCAGAACGCCGTGACCCGGGACTACCTGGCACAGATCCCGTATCGCGCCGCCATCAAGGAGAAGCTGGCCGCCTCCTGGAACTACGCCAAGGAGGGGGCGCCGTTTCGCGAGGGGCGCTACCACTACTTCTTCAAGAACGACGGCCTGCAGAACCAGAACGTGCTGTGGCGCCAGCTGGAGGGCAAGCCGGCCGAGGTGTTCCTCGATCCCAATACCCTCAGCCCTGACGGCACCACGGCGCTGGATCAGTTGAGTTTCTCCCGCGATGGCCGCATCCTGGCCTACTCCTTGTCGCTGGCGGGCAGCGACTGGCGCGAGATCCACCTGATGGACGTAGAGAGCAAGCAGCCGCTGGAGGCGCCCCTCAAGGACGTGAAGTTCAGCGGCATCAGCTGGCTCGGCAACGAGGGCTTCTTCTACTCGAGCTACGACAAGCCGGATGGCAGCGAGCTGTCGGCCAAGACCGATCAGCACAAGGTCTATTTCCACCGGCTCGGCACGGCGCAGGAGGATGACCGGCTGGTGTTTGGCGCCATCCCGGCCCAGCACCACCGCTACGTAGGGGCGACCGTTACCGAAGATGACCGCTTCCTGCTCATCTCGGCGGCGAACTCCACCTCCGGCAACCGCCTCTATGTGAAGGATCTGAGCCAGGAGAACGCGCCGCTGCTGACGGTGCAGGGGGATCTGGATGCGGACGTGAGCCTGGTGGACAACCAGGGCAGCACCCTTTACCTGCTGACCAACCGGGACGCCCCCAACGGCCGGCTGGTGACGGTGGATGCCGCCAACCCGGGCCCGGCCCACTGGCGGGATCTCATCCCCGAGCGTCAGCAGGTGCTGACGGTGCACAGCGGCAGCGGCTATCTGTTCGCCGAGTACATGGTGGATGCCACCGCCCGGGTCGAACAGTTCGACTACGAAGGCAAGCGGGTGCGCGAGGTGGCGCTGCCCGGCCTTGGCAGCGTCAGCGGCTTCAACGGCAAGCATGATGATCCCGCCCTCTATTTCGGCTTCGAGAACTATGCCCAGCCGCCCACGCTCTACCGATTCGAGCCCAAGAGCGGCGCCATCAGCCTCTATCGCGCCTCGGCGGCGCCGTTCAAGCCAGCGGATTACGTCTCCGAGCAGCGCTTCTACCAGAGCAAGGACGGCACCCGGGTGCCACTCATCATCAGCTACCGCAAGGGGCTGAAACTCGATGGCAGCAACCCGACCATCCTCTACGGCTACGGCGGCTTCGACGTGAGTCTGACTCCGAGCTTCAGCGTGTCGGTGGCCAACTGGCTGGATCTGGGGGGCGTCTATGCGGTGGCCAACCTGCGCGGGGGCGGCGAGTACGGTCAGGCCTGGCACCTGGCGGGCACCAGGATGAACAAGCAGAACGTGTTCGACGACTTCATCGCGGCGGCCGAGTATCTCAAGGCCGAGGGCTACACCCGCACCGATCGGCTGGCGATCCGCGGTGGTTCCAACGGCGGTCTGCTGGTGGGGGCTGTGATGACCCAGCGGCCGGATCTGATGCGGGTCGCCCTGCCGGCGGTGGGGGTGCTCGACATGCTGCGCTACCACACCTTCACCGCCGGGGCGGGCTGGGCTTATGACTACGGCACCAGCGCCGACAGCGAGGCGATGTTCGACTACCTGAAGGGCTACTCGCCGCTGCACAACGTCCGGGCCGGGGTCAGCTACCCCTCGACCCTGGTGACCACGGCGGATCACGACGATCGGGTGGTGCCGGCCCACTCCTTCAAGTTTGCCGCCACCCTGCAAGCCGACAATGCCGGCCCCCATCCCCAGCTCATCCGCATCGAGACCAATGCCGGGCACGGGGCGGGCACACCGGTGGCCAAGCTTATCGAGCAGAGTGCGGACATCTATGCCTTCACCCTGTACGAGATGGGCTATCAGCAGTTGCCGCGTCAGCCTTGATCCGGGCGAGGCGGGCGCCAGCCATCCACTATCATCAGGGCCCTGCGGGGCCCTTTTCATTGCCGCGTGTTTGAACGTGGGCCTGCGACCATCCCTGTCTCGCCGCTGGCCCGTTTTGGCAGACGGGCCCCATCTGTCATCCCCCCGGTGGTATAGTCAGCCACAAGATCCGCATTCAAGGAGTCCATCGTGAAGAAGATCATCTATATCCTGCTGGGGTTGGCGCTGGCGGCCGTGGTGGCCATCGCCGCCCTGGTGTCCCTCATCGATCCCAACCAGTTCAAGTCCCAGCTGGTGGAACAAGTGCGCAAGAGCACCGGCCGCGAGCTGGTGATACAAGGGGATATCGGCTGGCGTTTCTGGCCAAGCCTGGGCCTCTCCCTCGAGCAGGTGGCACTGCGCAACCCCGCCGGCTTTGCCGAGCCCGACCTGGTGCGCTTCACGCGCGGGGAGGCCTCGGTGGGCCTGCTGCCGCTGCTCTCCCAACGGCTTGAGATCGGCAAGGTGACCCTGAGCGGCGCCCATCTGTTTATCCAGACCAAGGCTGACGGCAGCTCCAACCTGAGCGATCTGCTCAAGGCCTCCGCCGAGCCCAAGGGGGAGGCGACGACCTCCGAGCCCGCAGCAACGACGCCCCCGCCCGCCAGTGACAAACAGCCCTGGCAGATCAGTCTGCAAGGGGTGGAGCTGCAACAGGCCAGCGCCCTGCTGCAGGACGATCGCAACGGCACCGTCTCCCGCCTCGAACAGCTGGACCTGAACCTGGGCCAGCTGGCGGTGGATCAGTGGGTACCGGTGACCCTGGCCGCCAAGGGAGCCCAGGGTGAGCTGGCGTTTGATCTCAAAGGGTCGGCCCAGCTCAAGCTGGCGTCCGATGCCAGCCGCAGCGAGCTGAAAGATGTCGCACTGGCGGGGAGCCTGAGCGAACCGACCCAGCGGCTGGATGCCTTCTCCCTCAAGGCCGATCGGCTGGCACTGGGGCAGTGGAGCAGCCTCATCCTCAGTCTGCAGGGGGCCCAGGGGGCGGCGGACAAGCCGACCCTGGCCGGAACCCTCGAAGGAACCCTAAAGGCGCGCCTCGATGAGAACCGGCAACTGCTGGAGATATCGGATGCCGTGCTGGCCGCCAAGCTCAGCGGCGATGCCCTGCCACGTCCGCAGATGCAGGTGAAGCTGGCGGGCTTTGCCCGCGCCGAGCTGGACAAGCAGGCCGTCACCCTCAGCAACCTGGTGATGGGGGTGGATGATGCTCTGCTGAGCGGCAACGGCAGCGTGCAGCTTGGCGCCGTGCCCAGGGTAGGGTTTGACCTCAAGGGGGAGAAGCTGGATCTCGACGGCTGGCTCGGTCAACCGGCCAAGGCTGCACCTGTGGCCGCCACCTCGGGCGCTGCAGCCCCGGGCGGGACGACGGCGCAGGCCGCCGCACCCGCCGCCCAGGCGCTCTCCACGGCCGAACCGGATCTGACCGCCCTCAAGTCGGTGGATCTGGCCGGCCGACTGCAACTGGGCAGCCTGCGCCTCAAGGGACTGGATCTGAGCGCCGTCGATCTGCAGCTTGCCCTGGCCGGTGGCCAGCTCACCCTCAAGCAGTTCAGCGCCGGGGTGGCCGGCGGCCAGGTGACCGCCAGCGGTGTGCTCGATGCCCGTCAGCATCCGGCCCGCTATCAGGTGCACAAGCGGGTGCAGGGGGTCGATGTACGGCCGCTGCTGCAGACCCTGGCTCAGACCGACCTGCTGGAAGGCAAGGGGGATCTGGAGGTCGAGGCGCAGGGCTCAGGACTCTCCGAGCAGGCGCTGCGCAGCCGGATGCAGGGCAAGGTGAACCTCAGGCTGAGCGACGGTGCCCTGCACGGCATCAACCTGGCACAGATGATCCGCGAGGCGCGGGCCACCTTGACCGGCAAGGGAGCGGATCAGGTGAAGGAGGTGCGCAAGACCGACTTCAGCGCCCTCACCGCCAGCTTCCAGATTGCCGACGGGGTTGCCAGGAGCGACGACATCCAGCTGTTTGCCCCCGCCCTGCGGGTGAAGGGGCAGGGCCAGACCGCCCTGGTGCCGGAGACCCTCGACTTCCTGTTCCTCACCTCCGTGGTGGAGAGCAGCAAGGGGCAGGGGGGCAAGACAGTGGACGAGCTCAAGGACATCACCATACCGGTGCGCATCGGCGGCCACTGGCAGGCGCCGAGCTACAAGCTTGACGTGAAGGAGCTGCTCAGCAACAACAAGGTGCTGGAGGAGAAGGCCCGCAAGGAGGCCGAGCGCGGTCTCAAGAAGCTGCTGGGTGACAAGGCCGACAACGAAGGGGTGAAGGGGGTGGCGGACCAGCTGCTCAAGGGCCTGTTCAAATAGCCAACTTCCCGTTGTTGCCATCAAGAGCCCGCCCCGTGCGGGCTCTGTGCATGGTGCGTCGCTGCCTGGCAAAGTGTCGACACGCGATGTTGCCTGTACAGGTAGTGAAAAACAGGGGTGTTTAGGTCTGAAAAAGATGGTATCACTGTGGTTTTACCAAGGAGTAGATGAATGAGTCGAAGTGAAACCGTAAGAGAGATATCCCATCCGGACTGGCCGCTGGTCTGGCAGATCTATGGCAGCAGCTTTCCCCGTTACGAACAGCGCCAGCCGCAGCATCAAGAGCTCAAGATGGGAGACTCGCGCTTTCACTGTCAGCTCTTTTATCAGGGCGAGCAGCTGCTCGGCTTTATCTTCTGGTGGGACTGCGGCGAGCAGATCTACATCGAACACCTGGCCATCAACCCGGCCCTGCGCGGCCAGAACCACGGCTCACGCCTGCTTGCCGCCTTTTGCGAGACGGCGGGGCGCCCCGTCATCCTGGAGATAGACCCGCCAGAGGACGAGATCGCCCTGCGCCGGCTGCGCTTCTACCAGTCGCTGGGTTTTTGCCTGAACGAGCATGACCACGTGCACCCGCCCTATCAGCCAGATTGTGAAGGACATGCGTTGCGGGTGCTGAGCTATCCGGCCCCGCTCGATGAGCAGGGCTATAAGCGCTTCAACAAGGTGCTGGTGGAGACTGTGATGGATCACGGCCCGGTCTGACGCGGCTGCCATCCATCTCGCAGTGCCACCATGCGCCACACGACCAGGAGGGTCCATGAACAAACGGGTGCTGATCACTGGCGGCGGCAGAGGCATTGGCGCCGCCACCGCCCGCCATCTGGCGGGGCAGGGCTATCATCTGTGCCTCAACTATCGCCATGACAAGGGCAGTGCCGAGGCGCTGGTGGCCGAGATCCTGGCCCACTATCCGGTCCGCTGCATCGCGGTGCAGGCCGATGTCGGGGTGGAGGCAGAGGTGGTGCGTCTGTTCGAGGAGATGGACGCGCGGCTTGGCCCCATCACCCATCTGGTCAACAACGCCGGCAGGCTGCAGCCGCAGATGCGGGTGCTGGAGATGAGCGCCGAGCGCATCAACCAGACCCTGACCACCAATGTCACCAGCTGCTTTCTCTGCTGCCGTGAGGCAGTGCGCCGGATGACGGCGGGGGGCGCCATCGTCAATGTCTCCTCGGCCGCCGCCCGGCTGGGTTCGGCGGGGGAGTACGTGGACTATGCCGCCGCCAAGGGGGCCGTCGACGTGCTGACCAGGGGGTTGTCGCTGGAGGTGGCGGCCCAGGGGATCCGGGTCAACGGGGTGCGTCCGGGTTTTATCTATACCGACATGCACGCCGACGGCGGCGAGCCCGGTCGGGTCGACCGGGTGAAGGGGCAGATCCCGCTGCAACGGGGTGGTCAGCCGGCCGAGGTGGCTGCCGCCATCGCCTGGCTGCTGTCAGACGAGGCTTCCTACGTCACCGGCACCTTCATCGACGTGGCCGGCGGGCGCTGACCCCGACCCGAGAGTGAATACAACAAGGGGCGCCTCGGCGCCCCTTCGGTTTATTCCCCCAGCAGCTGTTGCCAGACCGCCAGCACATGGCCGCGCTCCGGCAGCAGCCTGTCGTCGCCAACCTTGCGGGAGACCTCGGAGAGGTTGAGGCGATGGCCGAGGTTGCGGATCTCCAGATAGGCGTGCTTGAGCCCCTCTGCCTGCTCCAGCGTGAGTACCCCCGCCAGCACGCACTCATCGAAGATGCGCACGTTATCGGACCAGCGGGTGAGCGCTTCGGGTTCGCCGCAGGCATGGGCCAGCACCAGGTACTGGGCGATGAATTCGATGTCCACCATGCCGCCGGGAGACTGCTTGAGATCGAACTCGCCGGCACCGGCTTTGAGCAGGTGATCCCGCATCTTGTGGCGCATCTCGCGCACCTCGCGGGCCAGGGTCGGCAGCTCGCGCTCCTTGGCCAGCACGGCGCGGCGGATGCGGGTAAACTCGGCGATCACAGCTTCATCGCCATAGATGGGGCGAGCCCGTACCAGCGCCTGATGCTCCCAGGTCCAGGCCTCGTTTTGCTGATACAGCTCGTAGGCCGACAGCGACGAGACCAGCAGGCCGGAGTCGCCGGAGGGGCGCAGCCGCATGTCGATTTCGTAGAGGATGCCGGACGGGGTGCGGGTGCTGAACAGGTGCAGGATCCGCTGGGCCAGGCGCAGGTAGAACTGGCGGCTGTCGATGGGCTTGCGCCCGTCGGTGTAGCTGTTGGGGTCACCGCCGTGCAGGAACACCAGGTCGAGATCCGAGCCGTAACCGAGTTCGATGCCGCCCAGCTTGCCGTAGGCCACCACCGCAAAGCCGCGCTGGCCGCTCACCGCCACCTCGGGCGGCACCCCGTAGCGTTCGCTCATCTGGGCCCAGGCCTGATTGACCACCTCTTCGGTGATCGCCTCCGCCAGCCAGGTGAGGTGGTCGCTCACCTTCATCAGCGGCAGGGCGCCGGCGATGTCGGCCGCCACGATGCGCAGCAGCTGCACCTGCTTGAACTGGCGCAGCGCCTCCATCTGCTGCTCTACGTCCTCTTCGGGGATGCGCAGCAGGAACTGGCGCAGCTGGGGCTTGTACTGATCGAGCGGGGTGGGGTGATAGAGGTGCTGGGGATCGAGCAGCTCGTCCAGCAAAATCGGGTAGCGGGCCAGCTGCTCGCTCACCAGATGGCTGGCGTCACACAGCCGCACCAGCTGGCGCAGGGCGCCCGGGTTTTCCGCCAGCAGCTGCAGATAGG
The DNA here is from genome assembly GCF_027706125.1 of Aeromonas sp. Y318-1. Classification (NCBI taxonomy): domain Bacteria; kingdom Pseudomonadati; phylum Pseudomonadota; class Gammaproteobacteria; order Aeromonadales; family Aeromonadaceae; genus Aeromonas; species Aeromonas sp. Y318-1. The sequence continues at coordinate 105,619 of NZ_JAPDCM010000014.1, read as the reverse complement.
CGCTGCGGGTGAAGATGCGGGTGAGCAGCTCACAGACTCGCTCGAACAGGCGGGCGGGCTGCTCGCTGGCGACCACCAGTCGCAGCAGCTCCGGCATCAGCCAGTCCAGCGCGATGCGCCCCTGCGGGCCGACCTGACGGCGCTTGTACTCCTCCTTGAAACGCAGCAGGGCGGTGCAGAGCGGGGCGGGCTCGGCCACCCCCTGCGCGGTCAGCAGTTGCTCCAGCTCGGCGGCGTCGAGCTCGGTGCGCCACAGATCGAGCCAGAGCTGCTCCAGATGGGCGGGGGCCTCTTTCTCTTCCCCCACCACTGCGGCGAACTCCTGATGGACGGCCGCCATCTCCTGATCGAGATGAGCCATAAAGGCACCCCAGTCAGCAAAGCCGAGGGCGGCGACGAGTCGCTGGCGATCCCGCTCCTCGGTGGGCAGGGTCTGGGTCTGCTGATCGCCGATCTCCTGCAAGATGTTCTCGACCCGGCGCAGGAAGCGGTAGGCCGTCAGCAGGCGCTCGCAATGGGCGGACTCGAGGGCGCCGCACTGGGCGATGGCGGCCAGCGCCTCCGGCAGGTGGCGCACCCGCAGCGCCGGCTCACGCCCGCCGCGAATAAGTTGCAGCGCCTGGGCGATGAACTCCACTTCGCGAATGCCGCCGGCCCCCAGCTTGATGTTGCCCTCCAGCCCCTTGCGGCGCACCTCGGCGGCGATCATCGCCTTCATCTGGCGCAGGCCGTCGATGACGCCGAAGTCGATATAGCGGCGAAACACGAAGGGGCGCAGCATCTCGGCCAGCTCCACTGCATGTTCGCACTGGGGCCCCAGCACCCGCGCCTTGACCATGGCGTAGCGCTCCCAGTTGCGGCCGTGGTGCTGGTAGTAATCCTCCATGGCGGCAAACGAGATGGCGAGCGGCCCCGCGTCGCCAAAGGGGCGCAGCCGCATGTCGACCCGAAACACCTGGCCGTCGACCGTGCTCTGGTGCAGGGCGTTGATGATGCGCTGGCCCAGCTTGATGAAGAATTGCTGGTTGGCGAGCTCGCGCCGCCCGCCGACCGTGTAGCCGTTCTCGGGGAAGGTGAAGATAAGGTCGATGTCCGAGGAGAAGTTGAGCTCGCCGCCCCCCAGCTTGCCCATGCCGAGGATCAGCAGCGGCTGCGGGTTGCCGTTGCCATCCATCGGGGTGCCCAGCTCGCCGCACTGCTTGGCGTAGAGCCAGTCGCGGGCCGCGCAGATGAGGGCATCCGCCAGTCTGGTGAGATGGACAAAGCTCTCTTCCACCGCCGCATGGCCCAGCAGCTCGCGCCAGGCGATCACCAGCATGCGGCTGCGACGGAACTGGCGCAGGATGCGCTTGAGCGCCTCCTCGTCATCCACCTCGGCCAGCAGGGCGGTCAGATCGTGCTGGTAGGCGGGCCAGCGCTCGGCCTGCTCCAGCTCCCCGGAGGCGAGCAGCTCGGTCAGCAACTCCGGTTGTTTGAAGAGGGAGTCGGCGACAAAATCGGAGAGACCGAGCAGGGTCAACAGGGTCTGACGCACCGGCTCGGGCAGCGTGCCGTAGTCGGGGGCCAGTTCAGTCAGCCGTTGCCAGTGGCGCTGGGCCAGCTCCTGCAGCAGGGGGGAGAAGGCGGAGAAAGAGGGAGAGTGCTGGGCCACGGTTGCCGTCCTTGTGATTAACGAAACTGCCGGATAAAAAGCTGGCTGCCAATCTAGCACTGTCGGGCCCCCGCGTCACAGTGCAGGGGCGAGAAGCATGATCCGGCGGGAATTATCGGCAGCCGGCCATTCAGGTGCGCTGGTAGATATCGGGGTGGTAGATCTCCATCAGGCTGCCGGGGCTTGCTGGCGGCACGAAGCCGAAACCGGCGTAGAGGCCGTGGGCATCCGAGGTGGCGAGGGAGAGGCGACGCAATCCCTGCAACTCGGGATGGTCGAGCATGGCCGCCACCAGCGCCTTGCTGTAGCCCCGGCCGCGATGCTCAGGCAGGACAAACACGTCGGCCAGATAGCCGAAGGTGGCCCGGTCGGTGATGACCCGGGCGAAGGCGACCTGCTGAGCGCCGAGGTAGCCGCCAAAGCAGAGCGAATGGTTGATGGCCCGCTGCAGGGTGGCAAGGGGAATGCCGCGACACCAGTAGGCCTCTTCAGACAAGAAGCGGTGGATCAGCGGCACGTCGAGCCGTCCCTTGTCGGCGCTGATTTCAAGCGCAAGTTCTGTGGTTTGCATCCTGGCTCCTTGCCGCGATGAAAAAAGAAAGGCCCCTCGTGGGGCCTTCCAGTCTAACCGGATTGCGACGTTCAACAACAGCGGCCCTGTGTCAGGCCAGTTTGAAGACCTGAATGATGAGTGCTGTCCAGGGGCTGGCTGTGCTGAGCCATCCCTTCCTGTCGGTGAGATGACGCCCGTCAGGCCAGTTTGAAGGCCTGGATATGGGTATCCAGGGTCTGGCTGTGGCGCTCCACCAGTTCGGAGGCCTCCTGCAGCTCGCGCAGCACCACCACGGAGCCCTCCACCACCTGCTTGACCTGCTCCAGGTTGCCGCTCATTTCCTCGGCCACCGAGCTCTGCTGCTCGGAGGCGGCGGCGATCTGGCGGTTCATGTCGGCCACCCCTTGTACCCTCTGCACTATGGTAGCGAGCTGGTCGCCGGCTTGGGTCACCTGTTCCACCCCCTTGTCGGCCTGCTGCACGCTCTGGGCCATCAGTTCGGCGGCCTGGCGGGCGTTGCCCTGCAACTGCTCGATCATCTTCTGGATCTCGACGGTGGCGGCCTGGGCCCGGTTGGCCAGTTCGCGCACCTCGGAGGCGACCACCGCGAAGCCGCGGCCGGCCTCGCCGGCGCGGGCGGCTTCGATGGCGGCGTTCAGCGCCAGCAGGTTGGTCTGCTCCGAGATGCCGCGAATGGTATCCACGACGGAGCCAATCTGCTCGACCCCCTGTTCCACCTGATTGACCACGGTGGAGGAGCGCTGAATGTTGCCGGAGAGGGTATCTATGGTATTGACGGTGGCGGCCACGCAGCGGCTGCCCTCCTCGGCCAGCAGGCTGGTCTCGGCGGTGGCGTGGGAGGCCTGCTCCGCATGGGCGGCCACCTCGCGAATGGCGCCCACCATCTGGCTCATGGCGCTGGCCAGTTGCTCAATCTGGGTGAACTCCTCGCTGATGGCCTCGTTGGCCTCCTCCATGCAAAGGGTGACCTGGGAGGCGATGTCGTTGAGCTCCTTGCAGGCGACGCGCTGGGTGCCGAACACCTCCTTGAGGTTCTCCTGGGAGTGGGCCACCGCCTTGGCGATGTCACCGAACTCGTCACGGGACTTGAGCAGCACCCGGTGGCTCAGATCCTTGCGGGCGAAGCGCTCCAGCAGGCCCACCAGATAGTGCACCTGCTTGACCATCAGGCGCGAGCCGGTCAGCAGCAGCACCACGAACAGCAGCCCCATGATGGCGGTCTCCATCAACCCGGTCCAGAGCAGGCTGTTGGCGATAGTGTCCGCCTTGTCGGGCGCGATGCCTTCGCTGAGCAGGGTGGTTTCCAGATTGCTGGCGTCGAACCAGAGCTTGACCAGCAGCAGCACAGTACTGAACACCATGAGCAGTACCACTTTGGGTACCAGCCGGATATTGCTCATTCGCCTCTCCAGCGGGTTTAACTGCATAATATTTCTCCTTTTAATGACCGGTTTTCCTTTGTCCTCAGGACTATCGGCATTATCTTCCTTTTTATTAATTCGCACCGTGCCTAAAGTGGGAAAATGTATGCGACATCACTTAACTCATCTGCGCGCCATGGATCTGCTGATGGCGTTTCTGTCGGTGATCTCGGTTTTGCTGGTCACGGCCCGCTGGTGGGGGCATGCCCAGCTCACCCCCCAGACCCTGCAGCTGTTCTATGACGTCGACAGCCTGATCTGCTACTTCTTCCTCGCCCACTTCGCCTATGGCTGGGCCCGAGCCTCCGACCGGATGGCCTTCTTCAAGGCCAACTGGTTCTATCTGCCGGGCAGCCTGCCGATGGTGGAGCAGTTGCGCTGGGCCCGTCTGCTGCAGCTGTGGCGGGTCTATCAGTTGTTCAAGGAGCACCCGGATCTCTGGGCCATGTTCCGTCGCGAGCGCAACGAGACCACCCTCTCCGGCATCCTGTTCCTGTTCTTCCTGCTGCTGGGGGTCGGTTCCGGGGTCATGTATCTGATCGAATCGGGCCAGCCCGGCAGCCAGATCCAGACCCCCTACGATGCCTTCTGGTGGACGCTGGTGACCCTGTCGACCGTGGGGTACGGCGATCTGGTGCCCAAGACGGAGCAAGGGCGTTTCGTCGCCAGCCTGCTGATCCTGTTCGGGGTCGGCCTGTTCGGCGCCATCAGCGGTTTCATGGCCAGCCTGTTTCTGCAGCCGGGGCGGGGGGATGGCGAGCTGGAGAAGTGGCGCCATCACCAGAGTGCGCAGCAGGATCTGTTGTTGCAGGAGCTGCGTGCCCTGCGGGACGAGGTAAAGGCACTGAAACAGAAATAGGCAGCGGCGTCCGGAATGGTCGCGTCGCGGCGCAGACAAGTTGCGAGCCAGCTCTCAGCTCGGGGGGCGCCACTTTTCTTTGCTTGTCCTTTGACCCGCAGGCGGCTTAACATTCGCCAGTCACCTAACCAAACGAAGAGAACCGATCGACCATGCGCGCCCTTCTCGGGATCCTGATCTGCTTGTGTGCCCAACAGGCACTGGCCGATACCCGTTATGTTTCAGACAACATCTTTACCTTTATTCACAATGGTCCGGGTACCCAGTACCGGATCCTTGGCAGCGTCAAGGCGGGTGAGCCGCTGGACGTCAAGGCTGTGAACAACGAAGCCGGTTTCACCCAGGTGGTGGATGGTCGTGGCCGTGAAGGCTGGATCAAGAGCAGCGAGCTGCAGGGCGAGATCAGCCTGCGCGAACGGCTGCCCCAGGTGCAAAAAGAGCTGGAAGAGGCCAAGGCCCGCCTGCTGAACCTCAACGGTGACAACGAGAAACGCTTCACCGAGAAGGATGGCAAGATCGCCGAGCAGAGCAAGGAGATCGCCAGCCTGAAGGCTCAGCTGGCCAGCCAGAGCGAGGAGATGGGCAATCTCAAAGAGCAGAACGACGCCCTGACCCAGAGCTACGACAACCAGGAGCACGACATGCAGATGGACTGGTTCATCCGCGGTGGTGCCATGGTGGGTGGCGGCATCCTGCTCGGCATCCTGTTGCCCATGCTGCCCCGTCGTCGCAGCCGCGGCGATCGCTGGATGAACTGACAACGGCTGTCGGAAGCAGAGTGAAGGGTCGCCATGGCGACCCTTCTTTTTTGCCTTGAGAAAAATTGTATACAAAATAAGGCGATGAATTTTGCCTGGTTAGCATATGGGGCCGATATCGTGCGTCATATGAGCCAATCAGCGATCTTTGTTAATAACAGGCAACAATTTCATTTCATCTATGGGTCGATATTGTATACATTATCGGCGTTTCGGCGGCACGGCCGCCTTCGTCGATATCAGCCCTAGGGCGTACAGGAAGACCCCATATGTTCAAAGCTACCCAAGTGCTTGCCGCTGACTATGTTCCCTCCGATCTGGCCGCCCTGCGCGAAGCCATCACCCAGAACTACGTGGTGGATGAAAATGCCTATCTGGCCGAGCTGTCGGCCATGCTGCCGGGGGATGGCGCCTCGCTGGAACGGGTGACCCAGCGTGCCCGCACCCTGGTGACCAAGGTGCGCAAGGAGAGCGGCTCCGGCGACGGCATCGATGCCTTCTTGCAGGAGTACAGCCTGGATACCCAGGAGGGGATCATCCTGATGTGCCTGGCGGAGGCGCTGCTGCGCATTCCCGATGCCGAGACCGCCGATGCCCTGATCAAGGACAAGCTCTCCGGCGCCAACTGGTCGTCCCATTTTCGCAAGAGCGACTCCACCCTGGTGAACGCCTCCACCTGGGGGCTGATGCTGACCGGCAAGATCATCAAGCTGGACAAGAAGCTGGACGGCAACCCGGCCAACCTGCTGGGCCGCATGGTCAACAAGTTGGGGGAGCCGGTGGTGCGCTCCGCCATGTACGCCGCCATGAAGATCATGGGCAAGCAGTTCGTGCTGGGGCGCGACATGAAGGAAGCCCTCAAGGCGAGCCGCAAGCCCCGCGAGAAGGGTTACACCCACACCTACGACATGTTGGGGGAGTCCGCCCTGACCCTGGCCGATGCCGACAAGTATTTCGGTGACTACCAGCGCGCCATCGAGGCGGTGGGCAACGAACGCATCAGCGACGGCGGCCCGGCCCCCTCCATCTCCATCAAGCTGTCGGCGCTCCATCCCCGTTATGATGTGGCCAACCGCGAGCGGGTGCTCGGCGAAATGTGCGAGCGGCTGGTGGGACTGGTGCGCCTCGCCCGTGACAAGGACGTGGCCATCAGCATCGACGCCGAAGAGATGGACCGCCTCGAGCTGTCGCTGGACTTGTTCGAGCAGCTCTATCGTTCCGAGGCGAACCGCGGCTGGGGCAAGCTCGGCATGGTGGTGCAGGCTTACTCCAAGCGAGCCCTGCCGGTGCTCTGCTGGTTGACCGGGCTGGCCCGCGAGCAGGGAGACCTCATTCCGGTGCGGCTGGTGAAGGGCGCCTACTGGGACAGCGAGCTGAAATATGCCCAGCAGGCCGGCCTGCCCGGCTACCCGCTGTTTACCCGCAAGGCGGGCACCGACATCTCCTACCTTGCCTGCGCCCGCTACCTGCTGAGCGAGGCGACCCGCGGCTTCATCTCGCCCCAGTTCGCCACCCACAACGCCAATACCGTGGTCAGCATTCTGGAGATGGCCGGCGATCGCCAGTTTGAATTCCAGCGCCTGCACGGCATGGGGGAGGAGCTGCACAACGCCGTACTGAACGAACATCCCGGCCTGCACTGCCGCATCTATGCGCCTGTGGGTGCCCACAAGGATCTGCTGCCCTACCTGGTGCGCCGCCTGCTGGAGAACGGGGCCAACACCTCCTTCGTCCACAAGCTGGTGGATCCCAACACCCCGGTCGATTCCCTGGCCGAACACCCGCTGCGCACCCTCAAGCGTTACTCCAGCCTGGCGAACGATCGCATTCCGCAGCCGGTGAACCTGTTCAGCGACCGCAAGAACTCCAGCGGCGTCAACATGAACATCGTCTCCATCCAGCGTCCCTTCTTCGCCAAGCTGAAAGAGCTGGAGAACAAGCAGTGGCTGGCGGGCCCCATCGTCGATGGCGAGACCCTCAAGCGTAACGAAGCCCGCGTGGTGTTGAGTCCGCAGGATGTGAGCCTGACCGTCGGCAAGATCCACTGGGCCGACGAGCAGGCGGTGGAGCAGGCGCTGGCCTCGGCCCATGCCGCCTTCCCGCGCTGGCGCGAGACCCCGGTGAGCGAGCGTGCCGCCGCCCTTGAGAAGCTGGCGGATCTGCTGGAAGCGAACCGCGAGCAGTTCATCTCCCTCTGTACCCGCGAGGCGGGCAAGCTGCTGCAGGACGGCATCGACGAGGTGCGCGAGGCGGTGGACTTCTGTCGCTACTACGCGGTGCAGGCCCGTGGCCTGATGGGGCAGGCGACCCTGCTGCCGGGTTACACCGGCGAGATGAACGAGCTGTTTCTGCAGGGACGCGGCGTGTTCGTCTGCATCAGCCCGTGGAACTTCCCGCTGGCGATTTTCCTGGGACAAGTCGCCGCGGCGCTGGCCACCGGCAACACCGTCATCGCCAAGCCTGCCGAGCAGACCGGTCTCATCGCCCACCTGGCGGTGACCCTGGCTCATCAGGCCGGCATTCCCGGTGACGTGCTGCAACTGCTGCCGGGTGACGGCGCCACCGTGGGTGCCAAGCTGACGGCGGATGCCCGCATCGGCGGTGTCTGCTTCACCGGCTCCACCGAGACCGCCAAGCTCATCAACATGACTCTGGCCCAGCGCGATGGCGCCATCCTGCCGCTCATCGCCGAGACTGGCGGTCAGAACGCCATGATCGTCGACTCCACCGCCCTGCCGGAGCAGGTGGTGCGCGACGTGGTGAGCGCCGCCTTCCAGAGCGCCGGCCAGCGCTGCTCCGCCCTGCGGGTGCTCTACCTGCAGGAAGAGATCGCGCCGCGGGTGCTGGAGATTTTGACCGGTGCCCTGCAGGAGCTCAAAGTGGGCAACCCGGCCGAGCACAACACCGACGTGGGCCCGGTCATCGACGCCGAGGCCAAGGTCGGGCTGGATGCGCACCTGGTGCACATGATCCCGCGTGCCCGCCTGATCGCCCAGGCGCCGATGCCGGCCGTGACCCTGGGGGGCCACTTCGTGCAGCCGACCGCGCTGGAGATCGGCTCCATCCGCGAGCTGACCCGCGAGCAGTTCGGCCCCATCCTGCACGTGGTGCGCTACGCCGCCCGGGAGCTGGACAAGGTGATCGGCGATATCAACGGCACCGGTTACGGCCTGACGCTGGGGATCCACAGCCGCAACGAATCCCATGCCGAGGAGCTGGCGAGCCGCATCAACGTGGGCAACGTCTACATCAACCGCAACCAGATCGGCGCCATGGTCGGGGTGCAGCCGTTCGGCGGGCAGGGCCTCTCCGGCACCGGTCCCAAGGCGGGCGGCCCCCACTACCTGAGCCGTTTCATTACCGAGAAGACCCGCACCATCAACACCACGGCGGTGGGCGGCAACGCCTCCCTGCTGGCGATGGGCGACGCCTGATCGACCGTGACCGACATCAGGCCGCCTGCGGGCGGCCTTTTTCATGGGCGTTCTCATGAGCATTGAAAAGCCGCCATCTTGGGGTCGCCACCCGGCTTGCCGCGTCTTAATATGGTGGCCGGTTGTCGCTTTCATCCGTCACCGCCGCCCAGCCCCGGGCGCGCATTCCGACCGACGTCACAACAAAGAGTGCTGCATCTATGCCATTAACCGAACAGGCCCGCTGGTTCGTGCTGGGGGGCGATCACCTCGTCCTGCTGGATGACCAGGGGCGCATTCCACAAGGCCCCCGTGCCTGTCTGCCCAGCCACTTGCAGCATGCCGCCTTTGAGCGCTTTGATGAGTGGGACGGGCTGCCCTGCCTGCTGCTGGATCTGGGGGAGGCGGCTGACACCGAGGCCCTGACCCCCCTGCGCCAGCTGATGGTGGCCGGTGATGAAACGGGCTTTCAGCTGGCCGGCCGCGCCTGGCAGCTCGTCACCTTTCGCCGCACCCACCGTTTCTGCGGCGAGTGCGGTACCCCCATGAGCCCGAAGGCGGGGGAGTGGGCGCAAGGGTGCCGCCATGGCCACGTCGTCTATCCGCGCATCTCCCCCTGCATCATCGTGGCGGTACGCAAGGGGCCCGCCATCTTGCTGGCGGCCCACCGCCGTCACTATCAGGCCGAGGATCCCATGTATACCGTGCTGGCAGGCTTCGTGGAGGCAGGGGAGAATCTCGAACAGTGCGTGGCGCGGGAGGTGTTTGAGGAGAGCGGCATCCGGGTGCGCAACGTGCGTTACGTGGCGAGCCAGCCCTGGCCCTTCCCCCACAGCCTGATGATGGGCTTCACCGCCGATTATGAGAGTGGCGAGATCCGGGTGCAGGACGAGGAGCTGGTGGCCGCCGACTTCTTCGAGGCAGACCGGCTGCCGCGGCTGCCGCCCCACGGCACCATAGCGCGGCGGCTGATCGAGCAGAGCCTGGGCGAGGCGGGCTGAGGTCGGGTTGAGCCTGGCAAAAAACGGGGCGCTTGTTTGCGCGCCTTCACATCTTTGCACTCCAACGGCGGCGGCAGGCGTTTGAGCCGCCCCCCGCCGCGTACAAAGTGGTATCATATCCGCCATTTTATGCTGGATATGACTCAGGAACTGGGATGAAAGAGCTGAAGAACGATCGTTACCTGCGTGCCCTGCTGCGCCAGGAAGTGGACATGACCCCGGTATGGATGATGCGCCAGGCTGGCCGCTATCTGCCGGAATACAAGGCCACGCGCGCCCAGGCGGGGGATTTCATGTCCCTGTGCCGTAACGCCGAGCTGGCTTGTGAAGTCACCCTGCAGCCGCTGCGCCGCTATCCACTCGATGCCGCCATCCTCTTCTCCGACATTCTCACCGTGCCCGATGCCATGGGGCTGGGTCTCTACTTCGAGCAGGGTGAAGGCCCGCGCTTCGAGCGTCCGATCACCTCCATGGCCGATGTGCAGGCGCTGCCGGTGCCGGATCCGGAAGATGAACTCGGCTACGTGATGAACGCGGTGCGCACCATCCGCCGCGAGCTCAAGGGCGAAGTGCCGCTCATCGGCTTCTCCGGCAGCCCCTGGACCCTGGCCACCTACATGGTGGAGGGGGGCAGCTCCAAGGCGTTCACCAAGATCAAGCAGATGATGTATGCAGAGCCCATGACCCTGCACCTGCTGCTCGACAAGCTGGCCGACAGCGTGATTGCTTATCTGAACGCCCAGATCAAGGCGGGTGCCCAGGCGGTCATGGTGTTCGACACCTGGGGCGGCGTGCTCACCCCGCGCGACTACCGCGACTTCTCCCTGCAATACATGCACAAGATCGTCGACGGCCTCATTCGCGAGCACGATGGTCGCCGCGTGCCGGTCACCCTGTTCACCAAGAACGGTGGCCAGTGGCTGGAGCAGATCGCCGCTACCGGTTGCGATGCGCTGGGTCTGGACTGGACCACCGACATCGCCGACGCCAAACGCCGGGTCGGCGACAAGGTGGCGCTGCAGGGCAACATGGACCCCTCCATGCTCTACGCGAGCCCGGCCCGCATCCGTGAAGAGGTCGCCTCCATCCTGGCCGGTTTCGGTCACGGCAACGGCCACGTCTTCAACTTGGGTCACGGCATCCATCAGGATGTGAACCCGGAGCATGCCGGCGTGTTCGTCAACGCGGTACACGAGCTGTCCGCTCAGTACCACGGCCGCTGAGCGCCGCCGACAGCACAGTGAACAACGGGGCCTGCGGGCCCCGTTTTGCTGCCCGCGACGGGGGCTGCATCCTGACCGCCGCTCGGGTTACACTGCAACCCGGTAGCGGGCGGTCGGCTGCAGGCGGGCACGGCAAGGTGCACCCGGGCCTGACGCCCCAAGGTCATGGCTGGAGGCAGGATGAGCAACAGGTTGTTGGATTGGGGTATCGACCTTGGCGGTACCAAGTGCGAATGCGTGGTACTGGACGGGGACGAGGTGCTGCTGCGCCATCGCATTCCCACCGAGCGTGCCGGCGGTTATGACCACATGATCGGCCAGATCGCCAAACTGGTGGCAGAGTGCGCCGAGAAGATCGGTCAGCGGCCGACCCTCATCGGCATGGGGACGCCGGGGGCGCGGGATCCGCAAACCGGCCTGATGAAGAACTGCAACACCACCGAGCTCAACGGCAAGCCGTTCAAGGAAGATCTGGAACGCAAATTGGGTGTGCCGGTGCTGATTGCCAACGACGCCAACTGCTTCGCGCTGGCGGAAACCCATCTGGGGGCGGTGCGCCAGCACCACCCTGATGCCAAGGTAGTGTTCGGCATCATCATGGGCACCGGAGTGGGCTCCGGCATCGTCATCAACGGTCGCATCCTCAACGGTCACCACGGCATTGCTGGCGAGTGGGGCCACAACGTGCTCTCCCCCGACGGCCCCGAGTGCTACTGCGGCAAGCGCGGCTGCGTCGAGACCTTCATCAGCGGCCCGGCGCTGGAGGCCTGGTACGAGGCCAAGGCCAAGCGTCACCTCTCGCTGGCCAAGATAGCGGCGGCGACGGCTCACGACCACGTGGCCAAGCTCACCATCGATCGGCTGCATCTGCTGTTTGGCCAAGCGCTTGCCAACGTGGTCAACATCCTGGATCCGGATGTGATCGTCATTGGCGGTGGGGTCGGCAACGTGCAGAGCCTGTACAGCGTGGGACGGGAGACTATTTTGCCCTTCCTCTTTAATCCCCGCTTCGCCACCCCCATTATTGCTCCAGCCCTGGGGGACAGCGCCGGGGTATTCGGGGCGGCACTGCTGGCCCGCGGTGAATTTCAGGATGCTTTGCTGTCGTGAGTCAGCCATCCGCTTGTCCCTTTGTCCCAGTTAAGGACCCAGAGTTTTCATGATCAAGATTGCCATCAACGGGTACGGGCGGATCGGCCGCAACGTGCTGCGGGCCCTCTACGAGAGCGGCCGCGACAAGAACATCAAGATAGTGGCCATCAACGAGCTGGCCGCCCCCGAGGCCATGGTGCACCTGACCCGCTTCGACACCAGCCACGGTCGCTTCCACCATCCGGTGCAGCTGGCCGGCAACAGCATGCTGGTGGGGGAGGATCTCATCTCCCTGTTCGCCGAGCGGGATCCGTCGCGCTTGCCGTGGCGAGCGCTGGGAGTGGACGTGGTGCTGGACTGCACCGGGGTGTTTGGCTCGCGGGCCGATGCCGAGCTGCATCTGGCGGCGGGGGCGGGCAAGGTGTTGTTCTCCCATCCGGCCGAGGCGGACGTGGACGCCACCATCGTCTACGGGGTCAACCATCAGGTGCTGACCGGGCGCGAGCGGATCGTCTCCAATGCCTCCTGCACCACCAACTGCGTGGTCCCCGTCATCGAAACATTGCATCGAGAATTCGAGATAAATTGTGGTACTATTACGACAATTCATTCGGCCATGCATGATCAGCAAGTCATCGATGCCTACCACAGCGACTTGCGTCGAACCCGCGCTGCCAGCCAGTCCATCATCCCGGTGGATACCAAGCTGGCCAAGGGGTTGGAGCGGATCCTCCCCCACTTCGCCGGCAAGTTCGAGGCTATCGCGGTACGGGTACCGACCATCAATGTAACGGCAATGGATCTCAGTATTACTGTTCGTAAAAAAGTGACGGTTACTGACGTAAATCAAGCCCTGCAACGGGCATCCAGAGGTACATTAAGCGGTATTCTGGATTACACGGAAGAGCCACTGGTCTCCGTAGACTTTAATCATGATGCTCACTCCTGCATCATTGATGGTACCCAGACCCGGGTCAGCGATGCCAACCTCGTCAAGATGTTGATGTGGTGTGATAACGAATGGGGCTTCGCCAACCGCATGCTGGATACCACCCGGGCCATGATGGCCGCAGGCTGAGAGCCTGCACCGGGCGCAAGGTTACTGTTTTTAACATTACCTGAAAATATAGAGGACTGAATATGTCTGTTATCAAGATGACTGACCTGGATCTGGCGGGCAAACGCGTTCTGATCCGTGCTGACCTGAACGTGCCGGTAAAAGACGGCAAGGTCACCTCCGATGCACGTATCGTGGCGACTCTGCCGACCATCAAGCTGGCTCTGGAAAAGGGCGCCAAGCTGATGATCACCTCCCACCTGGGTCGTCCGACCGAGGGTGAATACAACGAAGAATTCTCCCTGGCTCCGGTTGTCAACTATCTGAAAGACGCACTGTCCTGCCCGGTTCGTCTGGCCAAAGACTACCTGGATGGCGTAGACGTCGCCGCCGGTGAGCTGGTTGTGCTGGAAAACTGCCGCTTCAACAAAGGCGAGAAGAAGAACACCGAAGAGCTGGCCAAAAAATACGCCGCCCTGTGTGACGTCTTTGTAATGGATGCGTTCGGTACTGCTCACCGCGCCGAAGGCTCCACCTACGGTGTGGCCCAGTTCGCACCGGTCGCCTGTGCCGGCCCGCTGCTGGCGGGTGAACTGGAAGCCCTGGGCAAAGCCATGCTGAAGCCTGAGCGCCCGATGGTTGCCATTGTTGGCGGCTCCAAGGTCTCCACCAAGCTGACCGTACTGGAATCCCTCTCCAAGATCGCTGACCAGCTGGTGGTCGGTGGTGGCATCGCCAACACCTTCATCGCTGCTGCCGGTCACAACGTCGGCAAGTCCCTGTGCGAGCACGACCTGATCGACACCGCCAAGAAACTGGCTGCCGAAACCAACATCCCGGTGACCACCGACGTGGTTGTCGGTGCCGAGTTCTCCGAGTCCACCCCGGCCACCATCAAGTCCGTCGCTGACGTGACCGACGGCGACATGATCTTCGACATCGGCCCTGACTCTGCCAAGGCCCTAGCCGACATCATCATGAACGCCAAGACCATCCTGTGGAACGGCCCGGTCGGCGTGTTCGAGTTCGACCAGTTCGCTGAAGGCACCAAGGTGATCGCCGAAGCCATCGCTGCTTCTCCGGCCTTCTCCATCGCTGGCGGTGGTGACACCCTGGCTGCCATCGACAAGTTCGGCATCGCCGATAAGGTCTCCTACATCTCCACCGGCGGCGGCGCCTTCCTGGAGTTCGTGGAAGGCAAGGTACTGCCGGCTGTTGCGATTCTGGAACAGCGCGCCAAAGCCTAATTGACCCGAGACGGGGGGCAAAAGCCTCCCGTTTCGTTTATCATGTGCCCGCTGTGCCGGTTCATGATGAACCCCCCATTTTTTATTAACGGCATACGAGAACAGGACGATTAAACATGTCTAAGAAAATTTTCGACTTCGTAAAACCCGGCGTGATCACTGGTGATGACGTTCAGAAAGTGTTCGCCATCGCGAAAGAGAACGGCTTCGCTCTGCCGGCCGTCAACTGCGTCGGTACCGACTCCGTCAACGCCGTACTGGAAGCTGCCGCCAAGGTGAAAGCACCGGTTATCGTTCAGTTCTCCAACGGTGGTGCCGTGTTCACCGCCGGTAAGGGTCTGAAACTGGAAGGCCAGCAAGCTGCCATCATCGGTGCCATCTCCGGTGCCAAGCACGTTCACGCCGTTGCTGAAGCCTACGGTGTACCGGTCATCCTGCACACCGACCACGCCGCCAAGAAGCTGCTGCCGTGGATCGACGGTCTGCTGGACGCGGGCGAGAAGCACTTTGCTGAAACCGGCAAGCCGCTGTTCTCCTCCCACATGCTGGATCTGTCCGAAGAGTCTCTGGAAGAGAACATCGACATCTGCTGCGAGTACCTGACCCGCATGGCCAAGATGAACATGACTCTGGAGCTGGAACTGGGTTGCACCGGTGGCGAAGAAGACGGCGTCGACAACAGCCACATGGACCAGTCCGCCCTGTACACCCAGCCGGAAGACGTGGCCTACGCCTACGAGCGTCTGTCCAAGATCAGCCCGCGTTTCACCATCGCTGCCTCTTTCGGCAACGTACACGGTGTTTACAAGCCGGGTAACGTCAAGCTGACTCCGTCCATCCTGGACGCTTCCCAGAAGTACGTTTCCGAGAAGTTCGGCATCCCTGCCAAGTCTCTGGACTTCGTATTCCACGGTGGTTCAGGTTCCACTCTGGAAGAGATCCGCGAATCCATCTCCTACGGCGTGGTGAAGATGAACATCGACACCGACACCCAGTGGGCGACCTGGGAAGGCATTCTGGGCTTCTACAAGAAGAACGAAGCTTACCTGCAAGGTCAGCTGGGCAACCCGGAAGGCGCCGACAAGCCGAACAAGAAGTTCTACGATCCGCGTGTATGGCTGCGTGCTGGCCAGACTACCATGATCGCTCGTCTGGAGAAGGCTTTCTCCGACCTGAACGCCATCGACGTACTGTAATTCGTTACGGTAATTTGATTGCATGAAAAGGCGCCCTGCGGGGCGCCTTTTGCATTGCAGCATGGCGGGGTCGCCAGCGGACGTGAGCAAGGTGTCTTTCGAGGCACCTTTTGCATTTCTGTGATCCCTGCGGGCTGGATTGGCGGCGGGTGGCTGAGTATTATCGATGACAGGCCGTTTATTTTAGTAAACGCAACGCTATCAAGGCAGGATGCTGAGCATGCAGGCAGGAAAGCACTACCCCCATCAGGAGCACGTGGCCTCCTATTACGCGGCTACCCGCAACGACAATCAGCAATGGCCTGAACTCAGTGGCGAACTGAATGCCGAGGTCTGCATCATCGGCGGCGGCTTCACCGGTCTCAACACCGCCATCAATCTGGCCGAAGCCGGTTACAAGGTGGTGTTGCTGGAGGCCAACCGCATCGGCTGGGGCGCCTCCGGGCGCAACGGCGGCCAGCTCATTCGCGGTATCGGCCACGACACCAGCCAGTTCGCCCGCTGGATTGGTGCAGAGGGGGTGCGCGAGCTGGATCTGATGGGGCTGGAGGCGGTCGAGCTGGTGCGCGAGCGGATAGAGCGCTTCAACATCGATTGCGACCTGCGCTGGGGCTACTGCGATCTCGCCACCCGTCAGCGTCATCTGGCCGGGTTTGCAGAGGAGGCGGCGCACTTGGCGAGCCTCGGCTACCGGCATGAGGTGAAGCTGGTGGCACGGGAGGATATTCACCGTGTGGTGGGGTCGGATCGCTACATCGGCGGCATGATCGACATGGGCTCCGGCCACCTGCACCCTCTCAACCTGGCGCTGGGTGAGGCGCGCGCGGCGGCCAGCCTGGGTGTGGCTCTGTTTGAGCAGTCCAGAGTGGTGCACATCGACTATGGCGATCGGTTGCAGGTCACCACGGCCCACGGCCGGGTCAGCGCCGACTACCTGGTGATCGGCTGCAACGCTTATCTCAACGACCTCAACCCCGAGCTGGGGGGCAAGGTGCTGCCGGCGGGCTCCTACATCCTCGCCACCGAGGTGCTGGAGAAGCGGCTGCGCCAGCGGCTGCTGCCGCAGAACATGGCGGTGTGCGATCAGAACGTGGCGCTCGACTACTACCGCCTCTCCGCCGACGGCCGGCTGCTGTTTGGCGGTGCCTGCAACTATTCAGGAAGGGATCCTCGCGACATCAAGGCCTTCATGCTGCCCAAGCTGCTGCGGGTGTTTCCCGAGCTGGCGGATACCGCCATCGAATTCCAGTGGGGCGGCATGATAGGCATCGGGGCCAACCGGCTGCCCCAGATCGGCCGTCTGCCGGAGCAGCCCAACGTCTTCTATGCCCAGGCCTATTCCGGCCACGGTCTCAATGCCACGCACATGGCGGGCAAGCTGGTGGCAGAAGCGATCAAGGGGGAGAGCCGGGGTTTCGATCTGTTCGGCAGCGTGCCCCACATGACCTTCCCCGGTGGCCCGGCGCTGCGCTCGCCATTACTGGCGCTCGGCATGCTCTGGTACCGCTTCAAGGATATGTTTTGAGGGGCGCTGGATCTGGTGCGCCACGGCGTGGTGGTTGGTCGGATTGATACTGCTATTTGGCTGGAGCAGTCAAACAATCAGCGTCCGCCCACCCCGTGTGTTGAACGGGGCTGCGCGCCGAATAGAGAGGGGATAGGGCGGATACCCAGGCCTGAGTCAGCCTGGGTATTCTGGCTGGCTAAGCTCAGTGCGCAGGCTCGGCCAGACGCCAGCCCTGCTCGGTTTTCATCATCCACACTTCGGCCTGCTGCGGCAGCACCTGGCCCGCCTCGAACTGGCCGTATTTGCGTTCCAGCTCCATCAGCCCCATCTCCTGCTGGAAGGGACCGACCCTGTCATAGACCAGATCCTCGTCGTGCAGCACCTGCAGCTGTTCCATCCCCTGCTTGAAGTGGAGCTGGTAGCTCACCTTGACCAGATAGACCCCCTCCATGCGCTCTTCCTTGTCCAGGATGGTGAAGTCACTGATCTCGAACAGATTGGCGTCGGTGTCTGCCTGCAGTTTGGCGGTGACCTGGGTCCGGATTGCCTCTTCACCTGGACCTGCGTAACAGCCATACAGCCAGAGGGCCAGCAGGGGGATGAACCACTTTTTCATCAAAACTCCGGACGAACGAGACGGGAAAGCGCAAATATTGCCACGCTGTCGATCATATACAAGGGATTGCCGGAAAAATGGCGGTCAAACCGGGGGCCCGCACGATTGCACGGGCCACCCGGCCTCAGCGCAGCTTGTCCAGCTGACCGAGAAATTCGGTGGGCCCCATAAAGCCGGTGACCCGCTGGCCGCTTACCTCGTTGCCGGTGCGATCGAAGAAGATGAGGGTCGGCAGCCCCAGCACGTTGAGGCCATTGAGCAGTTCCACATCGGCATCGTCGTTGGCGGTGACGTCCGCCTGCAGCAGCACCATCTGTCCGAACCGCTCGCGCACGGCGGGATCGCTGAAGGTCTTGTGTTCGAACTCCTTGCAGGCCACGCACCAGTCGGCATAGAGATCGAGCAGCACTGGCTTGCCGCGGGCGGAGGCCAGCTGGGTCTTGAGATCGTCCAGCGTCTTGATGCGAATGAAGGCCGGTGCCTCGGTCTGAGCGGTAGTGCTGGCACCCTGGGGTGGCAGCAGCAGATCCTTGCCCACCACCACGGCGCTGATCATCGCCAGCAGCAGTACGAAGCCGCGCAGGCTGCGCCCCACCGAATGGCCCTGATGCTGGTTGTGATGATAGAGGTAGCCGCACAGCAGCAGCCCCCAGCCGAGCCAGGCCAGGGTGGTGACCTGATCGCTCCACAACCGTGACAGCAGCAGGATGGGTACTGCCAGCAGCGCAAACCCGAACAGCTGCTTGATCAAGTCCATCCAGGCGCCCGCCTTGGGCAGCAGCTTGCCGCCCGAGGTACCGAGCAGCAGCAGTGGCAGCCCCATGCCGAGCGACAGGGCGTAGAGAGCCGCGCCGCCGAGCCAGAGATCGCCGCTCTGGGCCACGTAGATCAGCGCTCCCGAGAGCGGTGCCGTGGTGCAGGGGGAGCAGACCAGGCCGGAGATCATCCCCATGATGCCGACCCCTAGCACGGAGCCGCCCTGCTGGCGGTTGGAGAGGCCGGACAGCTGGGTCTGCAGGCTGCTCGGCAGCTGCAGGGTGTAGAGCCCGAACATGGAGAGGGCCAGCAGCACGAACATCACCGAGAGGCCGATCAGCACGTAGGGGTGTTGCAGCGCAGCTTGGAATTTCAAGCCTGCCGAGGCCACCACCAACCCGAGCAGGGTGTAGGTGACCGCCATCCCCTGTACGTAGACGAAGGAGAGCAGGAAGGCGCGGCGGGTGGAGAGATGATGGCCGGCCCCGGCGATGATCCCGGTCAGGATGGGATACATGGGGAAGACGCAGGGGGTGAAGGCGAGGCCGAGCCCGAGTGCGAAGAAGGCGGCGACGCTGAGCCAGAAGCCCTGGCTGCCGAGGGCGGCCGCCAGCTGATCCTGCTGGCTGCTGGCCGGTATGGGCTGGTCAGGCTGCTCGCTCTGCTGGGCGGTGAGCGGCTGGATGCTGATCAGCTTGTCGGTGGGGGGATAGCAGAGGCCGTCGGTACAGCCCTGATAGCTGATCTTGAGGCTGGCCTGCTGGCCGGCCTCGGTCAGGGTGACGGGGATCTGCACCTCCCAGTAATAGACCTGGGTCTTGCCGAAGAAGTCATCTTCATGCTCGGTGCCAGCGGGCAGCACCGGCTCCTCGAAGGCGAGGTTTTCCCCCTTGAAGCGGAAGCTGTGGCGATAGAGGTAGTAGTCGTCGGCGATACGCAGGCGCAGCAGCAGCCGATTGCCCTGCTGTTCGCTCTCGAGGACGAACGCCTCGTCCACTTTCAGAAATTTGGGTTGGGCGCTGGCCTCGATGCCGAGGGCGCTCAGCAGATCCGTGCTGCTGGCGCGGGCCGGCAGTGAGCCCAGGCCGGCCAGCAGGGCACAGAGCAACAGCAGGGGAAAGAGCAGGCGAGACGGAGTCATGAGGTTTCCTGTTTTATCCAGTCGAGATAGGGCTGGTGGCCCTGGCTTGTGGGCAGCGCCAGGATCTCCGGCACCTCATAGGGGTGATGAGCAAGAATGCACTGGCGCAGCGGCTCGAACAGGGCAGCGTGCGACTTGATGATGAGCTGGATCTCCGTGGCCCGTTCGATCTGGCCCTGCCAGCGGTAGACGGAGGTGAGGCCGGGCAGCTGGTTGATGCAGGCCGCCAGCCGCTGGTTCAGCAGTTGTGCGCAGATGAGGTCGGCACTGGCTTCATCCGGGCAGGTGCAAAGCACCAGAATGGTGTCGGTCATGGTGAAATATCTCGTCCGATCGGGGCGGTTCGGCGCCCGTAAACCAGTGGCTACTATACCTAGCGACGGGTCAAATAGCATCTGGCGCACTTTGCAGCTGCGACATGAAAATAAGTGGGGGGCATGAGATAGACGCTGTCAGAGCGACAAGGCAGAATGAGCGGGCTTGTTCCCATTCGACGTAAGGAAATGTATGACCCAACAGAATGAGCAGCAGAGAAACCGCATGTTGAGCCTGTTGCGCGAAGGTGAGCGCCGTATGTTGGTGCAACTGGCCGGTCTGCTGCGTACCAGTGCCGATGAAATCAATGCCGAGCTGGAAAAAGAGGAGTTGCTGGATACCCTCGAGCAACCGGTCACGGTGGAGTATCTCAACGGCGTGGTGCAGCACCATCTGTTCGAGCGCCTGCACAAGGGTGACATGGTCGCCGCCCAGCGACTGCTGACCCAGTACCAGAGCGACATCGAGGCCATGCTGACGCAGGAGTCGGCCGAGGCAGAGGCCCCGACCGAAGAGCTGAAGGCGCAAGCCTGAACGCTGCGGCAGGCCCGCCGGGCTTGTCCTCCCCAGCACCATCATGCCCCTTGCATGATGGTGCCTCGTTTTTCCTGCCGTTTTTTGCCGTCGTTCAACCCAGTGCGTTCTGCTGCCACTGGCCCGGGATCGGGTACACCTTGTCGTAGCTCCAGTTGTAGATGAAGGCGTAGACCAGATAGAAGGTCACGAAGCCGATGTTGAGCGCCAGTGCCGCCAGCAGGGCGAGATCCAGCCACCAGGCGATCACCGGCAGGGTCAGCGCCATGAAGCCCCCTTCAAAGCCGAACGCATGGACCACGCGCTGCCACAAGGTCTTGTGCGGGTGCCCCTGGTACTTGAGCAGCAGCTTGTCGAAGCCGATGTTGTAGACATAGTTCCAGACGGTGGCCAGCACCGAGAACAGGATGGCCAGCGGCCCCATGTGGCTGAGCTCGATACCTGTGACCCAGCTGGCCAGGGGGGCGGCGATGAGCAGACCTATCACTTCAAAGCCGATGGCATGGCGGATACGGTCGTTGCGGGTACGCATAAATTCCTCTCTTTAAACAGGTATGTTGACTGACTGGTTGGCAATCTATCCCTGTTTGTTGATAGTTTCACGTTGGTATCCATCGCTAAAATAGATAGATGACCGTATTTGCAGGAGCAGAACGATGAATCCATCGCTGGAACAACTGAGGGTATTGCTGGCCGCCGCACAGGCGGGCTCCTTTTCGACGGCAGCGCGCCAGCTGGGCAAGGCGCAGTCGGTGGTCAGCACCGCCATCGCCAATCTGGAGATAGATCTGGGGCTCGAGCTGTTCGATCGCAGCGGCCGCTATCCGGTGCTGACCGAGGCGGGCGTGCGCATCAGCCAGGAGGCCGGCATTTTGCTGGCCCAGAGCGAGCGCTTGCAGGCCATCGCCGGCGAGTTGGCCAGCGGCGTCGAGTCGCGCCTGACCCTGGCCATCGACGATGACTCCCACCTGCCCTGGCTCGGCTCCGTGCTGGAGGGGTTCGCTACCCGCTACCCGACGGTGGAGCTGGAGCTGCTGTTTCCGTTGATGGAGGATCTCACCGAGATGTTGACCAGTGGCCGCGCCCAGCTCGGCATCAGCTATCAGAAGGAGCACCCGCAGCGAGAGATCGTCGCCCGCTCGCTGGGAGGCGTGCCCATGCCGCTGGTGGTCTCCCCCGAGCATCCGCTGGCCCACAAGGCGCCGCTGCGGGAGAGCGATCTGCAGGGGGCGCGCCAGTTGATGGTGACAGGGCGGCGGGAAGGGACTGAGCGTCATCGCTTTCGCCTGTCGGCGCAGGTGTGGTGGGTCGAGGGGGATCTGGGAGTGCTGGAGCTGGTCAAGCTGGGACTGGGCTGGGCGGCGGTGCCCGATTTTCTGCTGCACCGGCCGCTGGCGCGGGGCGAGGTGGTGGTGCTCAAGCCGGACTTTATTACCCAGCCGGAGCTGGCACTGGAGCTGCAGTGGCATCGCGCCCGTCCGCTCGGGCAGGCGGGGCGCTGGCTGAAGGAGGCCCTGCTGGCGCGGGCGCGCTAGCAGAGCTCTTCGCTTACTCGGTCAGCTGATAGGGGAGGGGCTGCAGGCTCAGGCTTGAGCCCTCCTCCTGCTTGAGCCGGAAGCGGGCGTCGGCTTCGGTGTCTTTGGGCAGCACGGCGGTGAGCCACAGCTCGCCATCCTGCTGCCAGGCGTTGAGCACCATGCCGCTGCGGCGCCAGTTGTCACCGAGCTGGATCTCCAGGGTGTCACCGCTGGCAACCGGTGTAGTGGCGGTGCCGCTCAGCACGAACAGGGCGCGGTTGTTGGCGCCACGATACTTGGCGCGGGCCACCGTCTCCTGCCCCATGTAGCAGCCCTTGGTGAAGCTGATGCCATCGAGCGCCTGCAGGTTGAGCATCTGGGGAATGTACTCACCCTGATGAACCGCCTCCAGATGGGGGATGCCGGCCTTGATCTCCAGTCCCCACCAGAGCGACTCGGGGCCGCTGGGCAGAGTCAGCACCAGCGGCTGTTCGTTGACCAGCAGCCAGCGATCGGCCTCGACCCGCACCGCCATGCCACCCTCGATGAGGCCGCTCTGCTGCAGGCCGTATTGCCCTGCGATCCAGCCATCGGTCCCCTGGCCGGCCACGCCGACCGCCTGGCCGTGATTTTCGCTGATCTCGACCTTGGCAAAGATCGCGAACTTCTTGAGCTCGGGCAGCTGGCGGGCCAGCACCGACGGCTTGGTCAGCATCAGCAGGCGATCGCTCAGGCAGAGCAGGCGAAAATCGCTCCACAGCTTGCCCTTGGGATCGCAGTGACCGCCCAGGGTGTGCTGGCCCGGCTGCAGGGCGTTGACGTCACAGGTGACCTGACCCTGCAGGTATTTGGCGCGATCCTGGCCGCTCAGGCTGGTGATGGCCAGATCGGTCAGAGGGAACAGGGTTGGCTCGGCGGGAAGGGTTGGCAGGCTCACGATGGCATTCCAGAGACAGAAAGTATGTGACCTGCATGGTAAAGACGTAAGGAATGTTTGTCAGCCGGAAAATCCAGCTGTTACCATCGCCGGGTCTTTGTAAGGAGAGTTCCATGTTGAGCCCAATTGAAAAATCCCGCCTGAAGTGGGCCTGCCGCCGTGGCATGCTCGAGCTGGATGTGATCTTTATGCCTTTCTTCGAACACGAGTTCGACGGTCTGAGCGAGGCGGAGCAGCAAACCTTCATCCGCCTGCTGGAGTGCGAGGATCCGGAGCTGTTCCGCTGGAGCATGGGCCACGGCGTGCCGGAAGATCCCGCCTTCGCCGCCATGATCCCGCTGATCCTGGAGCGCAATCAGGCCCGCCACGATCGCCAGCGCTGATCCATCCGTACGGGTGTCGATGCCCGTCACCGTCTCCAGGCAGCAGCGCCTGCTGCTGTTGTCGCTGTTTCTGCTGATCCTGTGGCCGCTGGCCGCCCTGATCCACGGCTGGCAGTGGGCACTGTTGCTGCCCTGCTGGGTGCTGGGGTTGTGGCGCGCCTGGCTTGGCGCCAGCCGGATGAGCGGCGTGCTGGAGTGGGACGGGCAGTGGCTCACCTGGCAGGGTCGTCGTTACCAGCTGGGGGCGGGCAGCCGCATCTGGCCTGGGGTACTCTGGCTGCAACTGGTAGTGGCGGAGCGTCCCGCCATCCGGCTCTGGCTGTTCAGCGATGCGCTGGCGCCGGCTCATTACCGCACGTTGGCTCGCGCCATCCACTTCTCCCAGCCGACCCGCTAGTTCTCTTCCCCATAAAACAGATGACCTCGCCGGAGCGAGGTCATCTGGATGTTATTGCTTGCTGCAGAGGTTAGTCCCGCTCCGGCGTCAGCACGGTCGGCTTGGAGTCCGGCTGCATATCCGGGTAGTCCGGGTTGCAGCGGTGCAGGCCGCGGGACCCTCTGGCTTATTACTGAACGAAAGGATTAGTCCCGCTCCGGCGTCAGCACGGTCGGCTTGGAGTCCGGTTGCATGTCCGGGTAGTCCAGGTTGTAGTGCAGGCCGCGCGACTCCTTGCGTTGCAAGGCACAGTTGACGATGAGTTCGGCCACCTGCAGCAGGTTGCGCAGCTCCAGCAGGTTGTTGGAGACCCGGAAGTGGGCGTAGTACTCCTGCACCTCCTGCTTGAGCAGGTCGATGCGGCGCTTGGCCCGGGCCAGGCGTTTGTTGGTACGCACTATCCCCACGTAGTCCCACATCATCAGCCGCAGCTCGTGCCAGTTGTGCTGGATCACCACCAGTTCGTCCGAATCTTCCACCTTGCTCTCGTCCCACACCGGCAGGCGGGGCGGCTCCACGCTCATCGGCAGCTTGGCCAGAATGTCGGCCCCCGCCTGATGGGCATAGACCACGCATTCGAGCAGGGAGTTGGAGGCCATCCGGTTGGCGCCGTGCAGACCGGTGTAGGTCACCTCGCCGATGGCATAGAGGCCGGGGATGTCGGTCTGGCCGTTGTTGTCGATCATCACGCCGCCACAGGTGTAGTGAGCGGCAGGGACGATGGGCATCGCCTCCTTGGTGATGTCAATGCCGACCGCAAGGCAGCGCTCATGGATGGTCGGGAAGTGCTTGATGATGAAGTCGGCCGGCTTGTGGCTGATGTCCAGATACATGCAGTCGGCGCCGAGCCGCTTCATCTCGTGGTCGATGGCGCGGGCGACTATGTCCCGTGGCGCCAGCTCGGCCCGCTCGTCAAACTCCGGCATGAAGCGGCTGCCATCGGGACGGCGCAGGTAGGCACCTTCGCCGCGCAGGGCTTCGGTCAGCAGGAAGTTGGGGTCATCGGGGTGGAACAGGCTGGTGGGGTGGAACTGGTTGAACTCCAGGTTCGCCACCCGGCAGCCGGCGCGCCACGCCATGGCGATGCCGTCACCAGAGCTGACATCCGGGTTGGAGGTGTACTGGTACACCTTGGAGGCACCGCCGGTGGCCAGTGCCACGAAGCGGGCACGGATCACCTCGACCTGCTCGGCGTTGCGGTTCCAGACATAGGCGCCCAGCACCCGGTTGCCCGGCAGACCCAGCTTGCGGGTGGTGATGAGGTCGACCGCGTTGAAGCGCTCCATCAGCTGGATGTTGGGGTGAGCGCGTACCTGATCGATCAGGGTGAGCTGCACCGCCTTGCCGGTGGCATCCGCCGCGTGGAAGATGCGGCGATGGCTGTGGCCCCCTTCGCGGGTCAGGTGATAGTGGGATTCGCCCTCGGCGTCCTCCTCCTGATCGAAGGGGACCCCCTGCTGGATCAGCCACTGGATGGATTCGCGGGCGTTACGGGCGGTGAACTCCACCACAGCCGGGTCACACAACCCGGCCCCGGCGTTGAGCGTGTCGCTCACGTGGGATTCGATGCTGTCGGTCTCGTCGAACACGGCAGCGATGCCTCCTTGCGCATAGAAAGTGGCCCCTTCACTGATGGGCCCCTTGCTCAGAACCAGGACTTTGGCCTGGTCTGCCAATCGCAATGCGAGAGACAAACCGGCGGCACCGCTGCCAATGATCAGTACGTCGCAAAGGTATTCAACACTTGCTTTCATAAGTATCATTGGCCTGGATTAAGAACTGGCACCATGGTAGCCCAAGCGAGGGTGGTGATGCAGCCTGCGTCACATTTTTTTCAATGCAAGCGAACTTTCCCTGATTCCTCCTGTCTGAACTTGTGCGCTTAGGAAGGGCCGGAAAAGAAAAACGATAACCTGATGGGGGTTTTACGGCTCTGATGAGCGACCAGAATCTACTGGACGAACAGCTGGTTGAACGGGTCCAGCGTGGCGATAAAAATGCATTCAACCTGTTGGTAAAAAAATACCAGCACAAGGTGGTCAACCTGGTGGCCAGGTATGTCAACAACCCGGGCGATGTACCGGATGTGGCGCAGGAGGCATTCATCAAGGCCTACCGTGCGTTGCCGACATTCCGTGGCGAGAGCGCGTTTTACACCTGGTTGTACCGGATCGCCGTGAATACGGCCAAAAATTATCTGACCTCTCAAGGGCGCAGGCCGCCCAGCAGTGACGTAGAGGCGGAAGAGGCAGAATACTATGGCGGTGGCGAAGCCTTGCAAGAGGTGGCTACCCCGGAAAACCTGACGCTGACCGACGAGATCAAGCGCACCGTGTTTTCTGCCATAGAAGCTTTGCCGGAAGACTTGAGGACAGCTATCACCCTTCGCGAACTGGAAGGGCTGAGCTACGAAGAGATTGCCGAAATCATGGATTGTCCGGTGGGTACGGTGAGATCCCGCATCTTCCGGGCGAGGGAAGCAATCGATAAAAAGCTGCAACCTCTGATCGAGAATTAACTGGGGAAAGACAGGTTAACTTATGGCAACTAAAGAGCAACTCTCGGCCCTGATGGACGGTGACTTGAGCGATGTTGAGGTTCTGAACGAGCTGGGAACGGATCCGGCTCTGCAAGACACCTGGTCTCGTTACCACCTGATTGGTGATGCCATGCGGGGGGACCTGCCGGTCAATCTGCAACTGGATCTGAGCGACAGCATCATGGCTGCGCTGGAAGATGAACCCACCATCCTGGCGCCCAAGCCGGTGGAGAGCAAACCTGCCGCACCGCAGCCGGGGACCGCCAAGGTCGTGCCGTTTCTGCGTCGTGCCGGCCAGCAGGTGGGGCAATACGCCATTGCCGCCTCGGTCGCTGCCGCCGTCATCTTCGGGGTGCAGCAGTATCAGGGGCAGGATGGTCTGCCGACCAACCCGGTACTCAACACTATCCCCGTTGGTGGCAGTGCCTCACCGGTGAGCGTGCACTACCCGCAGGATGGCAACCGGGCCACTGCCCGTCAGCAAGGGCTGAGCGAGCAGCAGATGCAGGAGCAGCGCGAGCGCATCAATGCTTTCCTGCGTGACCACCAGTTGCAACAGCGTCTGCTGCAAGACAAGCAGATTCAGGAATAACGGATTTAGGGATCAGAACGTGCGCCAGTCCAGCCGTATTTTGCTGGCCTCTCTCCTGCTGATCAGTGCCAAGGCCTCGGCCGACGACAAGTCGGCCGAGGCCTTGTTGCAGCAGATGCAGAGTGCCGTCTCGCAACAGAATTTTGAATTGTCCATGGTCAAGGCCCGGCAGGGGCGCCTCGAACCCATCCGCTTCAGCCATGGCGTGATCGATGGCAAGGAGGTGGCCCACCTCAGCTATCTCGATGGCAAGACCATCGAATATCTGCAGCGCCAGGATGAGTACACCTTCTTCGAAAATACCCACGAACCCTACACCCTCAAGGGCGCCCGCTTCCCCGGTGTGTGGGCGAGCCTGGTCAGGATGCCGCTGCCACGGGTGCTGGAGAGCTATGATCCCGTGCTGGCCGGTCGCAGCCGGGCGGCCGGGTTGGTGGCTCAGGTAGTGCGGCTGGTGCCCAAAGAGGCCGACAAATACGGCTTCGTGCTCTGGATCGACGAGCAGAGCCACCTGCTAGTGCGGGTGGACATGGTGGATCGCGAAGGCAATCTGGTTGAACAGGTGCTGGGGGTGGATCTGGACAGGCTGCCTGCCCCGGCGCCCTGGCTGGTGAAGCTGGCTGGCAGCAAGCTGCCCCAGGCACTGGCACTGGAAGACGCCTACCCGGCGCCGCAGCAGCAGCTGAACTGGCACCTGACCTGGTTGCCGGAGGGGTTCAAGGTGCTCTCGCGGGATCGGCATCAGCTGGTGACCACCAGCCTGCCGGTGGATTACATGATGCTCTCCGACGGGCTGGTGGATCTCTCGGTCTACGTTGCCCGGGTCGACCCCAAGCAGGCGGTGCGCCAGCAGTTGATCCGTCAGGGCGCCACCTCGCTGGTGAGCTATGTCAACGACGTGGGGGTCGAGATCACCGTGGTGGGGGAAGTGCCGGCCGATACCGCCAAACGCATCGCCGAGTCGGTGCAACCGCTGGCCCGCAACGAGACCGTCCAGTAGTCGCCGATGCACTGTTGCTTGCCCAATCCAGACAGTCATGTTCAGATTGGGTCAATCTCTGTCTAGTTAATGTGGAACCGTCTTGTGAGTGGAATGAGCGAAGAGCTGGCAACCGTAGTGGCCATTGATGGACAACATGCCTGGGTGGAGTGCGAACGGCGCTCCGCTTGCAGCGGTTGTCATCAACAGTCCAACTGCGGCACCGGCACGGTAGCCAAGGCGTTTCCGTTGCAGGCGCAGCGGCTGCGGGTGGCGCTCACCATCGAGGTGAGCGTCGGCCAGCAAGTGCGGCTTGGCATCCCCCAGGCGAGCATTCTGCAGGGGGCGGCGCTGGTTTACGTGCTGCCGCTGTTCTGTCTGCTGGCGGGAGCTCTGCTGGGGCAACTCTGGCTGGCTCCCTTGCTGTCGGCCGGGGAGGGGGTCACCATCCTCAGTTGCCTGCTGGGCGGCCTTATCGGATTTTCACTGGTTCGTTACTTTTCCAACCGGCTCGATCAGGGGGCTTATGGTCCCCGCATGCTGGGTGTGGTCCTGCCCACCCGCCACCTCTCCTGACACTGTCCAGGCCTGTATTTCTGGTGCTTCGTCGACTAAAGATTGGCCGTCGACCGGGTTATCCAGTAAAATCCTGCCTCCATATCCGGCCCTAACCTAATTTTGAGTGATTCTTGCTCGATGAAACACATTCGTAACTTTTCGATTATTGCGCACATCGACCACGGTAAATCGACCCTGTCGGACCGTCTGATCCAGACTTGTGGCGGCTTGTCCGACCGCGAGATGCAGGCTCAGGTGCTTGACTCCATGGACCTGGAGCGCGAGCGCGGCATTACCATCAAAGCACAGAGTGTGACCCTGAACTACCAGGCACAAGACGGTAACACCTACCAGCTGAACTTTATCGACACCCCTGGCCACGTGGATTTCTCCTACGAGGTCTCCCGCTCGTTGGCGGCCTGTGAAGGGGCGCTGCTGGTGGTGGATGCCGGCCAGGGGGTTGAGGCACAGACTCTGGCCAACTGCTATACCGCCATGGAAATGGATCTGGAAGTGGTGCCAGTGCTGAACAAGATCGACCTGCCGGCCGCCGAGCCGGAGCGGGTTGCCGAAGAGATCGAAGACATCGTCGGCATCGACGCGGTCGATGCGGTGCGCTGCTCCGCCAAGACCGGCCTGGGTGTTGACCTGGTGCTGGAAGAGATCGTGGCCCGGATCCCGGCGCCGGAAGGTGATCCGGATGCGCCGCTGCAGGCGCTGATCATCGACTCCTGGTTCGACTCCTATCTGGGCGTCGTGTCGCTGGTGCGGATCAAGAACGGTTCTCTCAAGAAGAACGACAAGATCAAGGTGATGAGCACCGGTCAGGTGTGGGGTGTCGATCGTATCGGTATCTTCACGCCCAAGCAGGTGGACACCATGGGGCTGGGTTGCGGCGAGGTAGGTTGGGTTGTCTGCGGTATCAAGGACATCCACGGCGCGCCGGTGGGCGATACCCTGACCCAGGCCAAGAACGGTGCCGAGAAGGCGCTGGCTGGCTTCAAGAAGGTGAAGCCGCAGGTGTATGCGGGCCTGTTCCCCATCTCCAGCGATGACTACGAGTCGTTCCGCGACGCCCTCGACAAGCTCTCCCTGAACGATGCTTCCCTGTTCTTCGAACCGGAGAGCTCCACCGCGCTGGGCTTCGGCTTCCGTTGCGGCTTCCTCGGCATGCTGCACATGGAGATCATCCAGGAGCGGCTGGAGCGTGAATACGATCTGGATCTGATCACCACGGCGCCGACCGTGGTCTACGAGATCGAGCTGACCGACGGTACCACCATCCACATCGACAGCCCGGCCCAGATGCCCGCCATCACCAGCATCAAGGAGATGCGCGAGCCGATCGCCGAGTGTCACATCCTGCTGCCGCAGGAGTACATGGGCAACGTGATCACCCTCTGTATCGAGAAGCGCGGCGTGCAGACCAACATGGTCTACCACGGCAAGCAGGTGGCGCTGACCTACGAGATCCCGATGGCGGAAGTGGTACTCGACTTCTTCGACCGCCTGAAGTCCACCAGCCGCGGCTATGCCTCGCTGGACTACGGCTTCAAGCGCTTCGAGACCTCCGACATGGTCCGTCTGGACATCATGATCAACGGTGAGCGGGTCGACGCCCTGGCCATCA
This sequence comes from Aeromonas sp. Y318-1, assembly GCF_027706125.1. NCBI lineage: Bacteria > Pseudomonadati > Pseudomonadota > Gammaproteobacteria > Aeromonadales > Aeromonadaceae > Aeromonas > Aeromonas sp. Y318-1. The sequence continues at coordinate 75,687 of NZ_JAPDCM010000014.1, read as the reverse complement.
TCACCCACAAGGAGAACGCCCAGTATCGCGGTCGCCAGGTGGTGGAGAAGATGCGCGAGCTGATCCCGCGCCAGATGTTCGATATCGCCATCCAGGCTGCCATCGGCAACCAGATCATCGCCCGCAGTACCGTCAAGGCGCTGCGCAAGGACGTGACCGCCAAGTGTTACGGTGGTGACGTGAGCCGGAAGAAGAAGCTGCTGAACAAGCAGAAAGAAGGTAAGAAGCGGATGAAGTCTCTGGGCCGTGTCGACGTGCCGCAGGAAGCTTTCCTCGCAATTCTCCACGTCGGAAAGGACTAATAGATGGCAAGCACGTTTTCCCTGATCCTGGTGGTGGTCTGCGCGATCACCGGTGTTATCTGGTGTCTGGACAAGATGATCTGGTCCAAGCAGCGGGCCGCCAAGATTGCCGTGGCCCGTGCCCACGGCGGCGCCCATCTGGACGAGAAAACCCTGGCCAAGGTGGCGCCGGTGCCGGTCTGGATCGAGCAGACCGCCGGGGTATTCCCGGTCATCACGCTCGTGCTGATCCTGCGTTCGTTCATCTTTGAACCGTTCCAGATCCCGTCAGGCTCCATGATGCCCACCCTGCTGGTGGGCGACTTCATCCTGGTGGAGAAGTTTGCCTATGGCCTCAAGGATCCGGTGACCAACACCAAGTTCCTCGAGACCGGTGAGCCCAAACGCGGCGACGTGGTGGTGTTCAAGTATCCGCTGGATACCCGGGTGGACTACATCAAGCGGGTGGTCGGCATGCCGGGGGATCGGGTCATCTATCGCAACAAGGAGCTGATGATCCGGCCCAAGTGCGATGAGCAGGAAGGGAAAACGTGCCCGGGCTTCCAGAAGCTCGACGTCAAGTTTGAACAAAGGGGTGAATTTACCCAGATGGGGATCCCGCTTGACCGCTATACCGAGCAGCTGGGCGAGGTGTCTCACGAGACCCTGCGCAACCCGCTGATGCCCGATATGGTCGGCCGTTACTACCGCCAGCCCGGTACCTACCCAGACGAATGGGTAGTGCCGGAAGGCCAGTACTTCGTGATGGGTGACAACCGTGACAACAGTACCGACAGTCGTTTCTGGGGCTTCGTGCCCGAGCAGAACCTGGTCGGCAAGGCGGTCGCTATCTGGATAAGTTTTGAATTCGAGCGCGAAGAAGGCTCCCTGCTGCCAAGCTGGGTACCGACAGGGGTGCGCTTCAACCGCATTGGCGGAATCAAGTAAATGAATATCAAGATGAACAGACTGCAGTCCCGTCTCGGGCATGTCTTTCAGGATCAAGAACTGCTGACCCGGGCGCTGACTCACCGCAGCGCCGGCTCCCGTCACAACGAGCGACTGGAATTCCTGGGTGACTCCATTTTGAGTCTGGTGATTGCCGATGATCTCTTCCACCGCTTCCCGCAGGCGGCGGAAGGGGATCTCAGCCGCATGCGCGCCACCCTGGTGCGCGAGAAGACCCTGGCCGAACTGGGCCGGGAGTTCGACCTCGGGGATCACCTGATCCTGGGGCCGGGCGAGCTGAAAAGCGGCGGTTTTCGCCGTGAATCCATTCTGGCCGACACGGTCGAGGCGGTGATCGGTGCCGTCTATCTGGATACCAATCTTGAGACGGTACGGACGCTGCTGCTGGGCTGGTACGCCAGCCGCCTGGACGAGATCAAGCCGGGCATAGAGCAGAAGGATCCCAAGACCCGTCTGCAAGAAATTCTGCAGGGAAGCCGCAAATCCCTGCCGACCTACACAGTGACCAACGTCAAGGGCGAAGCCCACAACCAGGAATTCACCGTCCAGTGTGACGTGGAAGGCCTGGATGGTCCGCTGGTCGGGGTCGGCACCAGCCGTCGCAAGGCCGAACAGGCCGCTGCGCAGCAAGCATTGGAAAAACTGTCATGACAGATACCACTTACTGCGGCTTTGTCGCCATCGTGGGCCGCCCCAACGTGGGCAAGTCCACCCTGCTCAACAAGCTGCTTGGCCAGAAGGTCAGCATCACCTCGAAGAAGCCCCAGACCACCCGTCACCGGATTCTGGGGATCGACACCGAGGAGAACTACCAGACCATCTATGTCGACACGCCGGGTCTGCACATCGAAGAGAAACGGGCCATCAACCGCCTGATGAACCGCGCCGCCACCAGTTCGCTGGGGGATGTGGCCATGGTGGTGTTCATGGTCGACGGGACTCACTGGACCAAGGACGACGAGATGGTGCTGGGCAAGCTGCGCCACCTCAAGTGCCCTGTGGTGCTGGCGGTCAACAAGATCGACAACGTCAAAGAGAAAGAGGATCTGCTGCCGCACCTCGAGTGGCTGGGTCAGCAGATGAACTTCGCCCACATCCTGCCCATCAGTGCCGAGAAGGGCACCAACGTGGAGAAGATCCGCGAGTGGGCCAAGGATCTGCTGCCGGAGAACGTCCACTTCTTCCCGGAAGACTACGTGACCGACCGCTCCTCCCGCTTCATGGCCTCCGAGATCATCCGCGAGAAGCTGATGCGCTTCACCGGTGAGGAGCTGCCCTACTCGGTGACGGTGGAAATCGAGCGCTTCAAGGTGGAAGAGAACGGTCTCTACCATATCCATGGCCTCATTCTGGTGGAGCGCGATGGCCAGAAGAAGATGGTCATCGGCAACAAGGGTGAGAAGATCAAGACCATCGGCACCGAGGCGCGCCTCGACATGGAACGGCTGTTCCAGAACAAGGTGCACCTGGAGCTGTGGGTCAAAGTCAAATCCGGTTGGGCTGACGACGAGCGCGCCCTGCGCAGTCTCGGCTACGGTGACGACTGATTGCTGACCCCGGCTTTCGTCATCCACAGCCGGCCCTATCGTGAGACCAGCCAGCTGGTCGAGGTATTCACCCAGGATAGTGGCCGCTTTACCCTGGTGGCTCGCGGTTCTCGCGGGCCACGCTCCCCTCTGAAGGGGCTGCTGCAACCTTTTACCCTGCTCACCATCGCCTGGCGTGGTAAGGGCGATCTCAAGAATCTCACCCAGGTCGAGTGCCCGGATCACTCCCTGCGGCTCGGCGGCGATCGCCTCTTCTACGGCCTCTATCTCAACGAGCTGGTCTACTACCTGCTGGAAGCCCACACCCCGTTCCCCGAAGTGTTTGACGCCTATGCCCGCGCCATCATGGCGCTGGCCGACGGCGAGACGCCGGAGCTGCCGCTGCGCCGCTTTGAATTCCTGCTGCTGCAGGCGCTCGGCTACGCGGTGGATTTCGAATATGCCGCCGATGACGAGTCGCCGATCCAGCCCGAGCTGCTGTACGGCTTCGAGCGTGAATTGGGCTTTGTCGCTTGCGAGCGGGCGCCGGATCCCCGTACCCTGTTTCTCGGCGCGCACCTGCTGGCCTTTGCCGAGGGGCGCTTCGACAGTCCGCCCCTGCTGCAGGCGGCCAAGCGTTTCAGCCGGCTGGCGCTGCAGCCCTATCTGGGGCGGCGCCAGTTGAAGAGCCGGGAGCTGTTTTTGAAGCGACGAAGCAGTCTGGGTTAACCACTTTTCGGCGTTACCCGACACGGCAAGAATGTTACCTAGGTCCGATTACGCTGCGCTAATCGAACCTACGAGCTGCCACACACGTGACATATGGATATCGGCACTGGCGCCAAGGCGGCAGTTGCACAGTTAACAGCGAAGAGTTTCAAGGAGTCCTCAATGAGTGAAATCTATCTGGGTGTGAACATCGATCACATCGCCACCCTGCGCAACGCCCGCGGCACCCAGTATCCGGATCCGGTGCAGGCCGCCTTCGTGGCCGAGCAGGCCGGTGCCGATGGCATCACTGTGCACCTGCGCGAAGATCGCCGCCACATCACCGACCGTGACGTGGAGATCCTGCGCCAGACCATCCAGACCAGAATGAATCTGGAGATGGCGGTGACCGAAGAGATGATCGGCATCGCCTGCCGCATCCAGCCCCACTTCGTCTGCCTGGTACCGGAGAAGCGCACCGAGGTGACCACCGAGGGTGGCCTGGATGTGGCCGGCCAGCTGGACAAGGTGGCTGACGCCGTGGCCCGTCTCGCAGCCGTCGGCGCTCAGGTATCCCTCTTCATCGATGCGGATCCGCTGCAGATCGATGCAGCAGCCGAGAGCGGTGCCCCCTTCATTGAGATCCACACCGGCCGTTATGCCGATGCCACCACAGATGCCGAGCGCAATGCCGAGTTCAAGCGCATCGCTGCCGGTGCCTCCTATGCCGCCGGCAAGGGTTTGAAGGTCAATGCCGGCCACGGCCTGCACTACCACAACGTCAAGGCCATCGCCGCCATCCCCGAGCTTTATGAGCTCAACATCGGTCACGCCATCATCGGCCGCGCCGCCTTCGACGGTCTGGCCAAGGCGGTCAGCGACATGCGCCTGCTGATGCAGGAAGCCCGTCAGGGGATCTGAGCTGTCGGCAGGGGCTGAGCCCCGCGGCACGAAGAAAAAAGGGACGCCACGGCGTCCCTTTTTGTCAGGTCAAACTTGGTCTGGGTCAGGACTTTTTCGCAGCAGCGGGTTTGGCTCCCGCCGGGGTCAGCTCCAGGGTGATCAGCTCCAGCGGCGCCAGGGTGATGAGGCGGGGGGCATCGAGGGTGGCCGGCACGCTGGCATTGCTGCCGTAGCGCGGCTGCACCGTGAAGCGGGTGGCCTCGCCCGCCGGGATCTCCAGCTGGCGCTGAGGCTCCAGCAGGAATGTCTGCGGCTGGCTGGAGGGATTGCGCAGGGTGATGAAGGCGCGGCTCGGACTCCAGGCCGCCCAGCCATACACCGCCAGCAGGGTGGGGTCGCCGCCGATCCAGTGGCTGTCGAACAGCACGGCCTGATTCTGCTGTGACCAGAGCGCGGCCTTGGCCAGCAGGTCCCAGTTCTGGCCGCTCAGCAGTTCCGGCGTGAGATAGAGCTCCTGCAACTGGGTGCCGGTGGCGAAATAGCTCCAGGCCTGATCGGCGAAGTCTTGCGGTGACTGCCGATCCAGATGCTTGGCCTGTTTGGCATAGACCAGCCCGTGCAGCATCAGGGAGTTGAGCGGGAACAGGGGGCCGTTCTTGACGATGGAACGATAGGTCTCGGCATCCCGGTAGGTGATCCACTGCTGCACCCTGGAGCCGGGTCCGTAGAAGTTGATGTCATCGCCGCCGCGCCAGATGGAGTCGGCAAAGAACAGCCAGGCGGGGGAGGCGGTGGTGCCGGTGGTCAGGTTGATGAACACCTTTGGATTGGCAGCCCGCGCATCCGCAATCAGGTGGATGGCGGCATCGAAGTCGCTGGTGAAGCGACTCCCCTCGATCAGCTTGTCCGCATTGCCGGTCCCGTCGAACTTGAAGTGGGTGACCCCCTGCTCCTTGATGAGCGACATCACCTTCTGGTGGAAGTTCTGGTAGTAGACCGGGCCGGAGAGGGCGAACTTGCCATCGCTCAGCTCATAGCCGAACTCGGCGGCATGGGAGACCCGCTCATCCCTTGGCTTGTTGTAGCCACCCCAGGGGGAGAGCCAGATCCCGAGCTGGGCATGGTAGCGTTCGGCCGCGCGCTTGAGCTTGCTGAAGCCGTTGGGGAAATCCTTGCTGAAACCCCAGTTGCCCAATCGATCGTCCCAGCCGTCGTCAAACAGAAAGCCGTTCATGGGCACGCCGCGCCGACTGATCAGCGCCTCGCCGAACTGATCGATGCGCTTGAGTGCCTCGGCTTCCGTGTAGGGATTGAAGAAGCCGATGTCGAGCCAGGAGTTGTAGTGCAGGTAGGGGGCGTAGGGGCGATCGCGGGCCTCGTTGAGGAAGCGGTTGAAGTCGCGTCTGAGCTGACCCTCGCCAAAGGTGCCGACATAGGTGCGATAGCTGAGCGGCTTGCCCTGGGCGAGCGGCAGCTTGAGCGGGATCAGCTGGCTGACGCCACCCTCGTAAGCCCGGGTATTGACCAGTGGATTCTGGGGGGTAATGAAGAAGCTGTCGCTGACGATGGGCGAACTGTTGATGGCGCCATAGACAAACGGCGCCTGGGAGTGGAAGGGAAGCATGGAGAAGCCGTTGATCTTTTTGCCGTTCTTGAGGGTATCGAGGGCAAAGTCGATGCTGGCGTAGCGCTTGTCCCGGCCCAGCCGGATGGCGCTCTTGACCACGAAGTCGGCATTTTCCAACGCCATCTCGATCCGGTCGTCGCGCTTGGTGAATGCGGTGACCCTGAAATCGGCGGAGGGGGTCAGCCGATCATCCGTCCCCTTGATGTCGAATAGGTTGTCTGAGCGAATGAGATCGCCGTTGGCGGTATTGGTGAAGGTCAGCTCCCGGAACTTGCCGGCATCGGTCTCGACCTTGATACGGTACTGGTCACCTTCCAGCGACAGGGTTTCGGCCTGGGCGAAGGGGGTCAGCATGAGCAGCAGCGTCATGGCGGTACGTGCGTGCATGGTTGTCTCCATGTGTTGATTTGAGTCAGATGTGAGTCGGCAGAACCTCGCCTGTGATACCGGGATGGAGGCAGGCCCGCCGCAGCGGGCCCGGCTCGGGGATTACAGCTTGCCGTCGCTCATGCACATGCGGATCTTGGCGGCGACCACCTCCTCCATGGCGGCCATGGCGGGCACCAGATACTGGCGCGGGTCGCTGGCGTCGGGGTGGGAGGCCAGGAACGCCTTCATGGCGTCGGAGAAGGCAATTTTGAGCTCGGTGGCCACGTTGACCTTGCACACCCCGAGCTCGATGCAGCGGCGCACGTCACGGTCGGGAATGCCGGAGGCACCGTGCAGCACCAGCGGCACCGCTACCCTGGCCCGGATGGCGGCGAGGCGCTCGAAGTCGAGGCGCGGCTCCTCCTTGTAGAGGCCGTGGGCCGTGCCGATGGCAACGGCCAGGGAGTCAATGCCGGTGCGCGCCACGAACTCGGCCGCCTTGTCCGGGTCGGTCAGATGGGCGTTGGCGGCGTCCACGATGAGGTCATCCTCCTGGCCGCCGAGCTGGCCCAGCTCGGCTTCCACGCTCGCCCCCATGCGGTGGCAGAAGGTGACGACCCGCTGCACCTTGGCGACGTTCTCCTCGAACGAGAGGTGGGAGGCGTCGATCATGGCGGAGTGGATGCCGGCCTCGACCTTGTAGTGGATATCCTGCTCGTCCTCGTGGTGGTCCAGATGCAGTACCAGCGGAATGCGGTACTGGTGGGCGGCCGAGGTGCATATGGAGACCAGGTACTCGACCCCCGCGTGGCGGTAGGTACCCGGCGTGGCCGCCAGGATGACCGGGGAGCTCAGCTTGGCGGCGGTGCGGGCCACCACCTCGACGGTCTCCAGGTTGTGGATGTTGAAGGCGGGCACCGCATAGCCGCGGCGCTGGGCATCTTTAAGCATTTCGTGGGACGAGATCAGATACATGAGGACTCCTTGGCACCCTGGCGGGCACCAGCTTCAGGGAAAGAGAGCGGGGTTGGGGCGGGGAGGATCTCCCGGCCGGCCACCCAGATATGTTGTTGATTGAGCTCCGCGGTCAGGGCGAGCAGGTTGGCCTGCTTGCCGACGGCCAGCGAGCCGAGGCGATGTGCCATCCCCAGCATCCGGGCCGGTGCCAGCGAAGCCATGGGGATGGCCTCCTCCAGCGGCACGCCGGCCAGCTGCACCATATTGCGCACGGCGCCGAGCAGGGTGAGGGTGCTGCCCGCCAGGCCGCCGGTGTCGGTGCGCACCACCCCGTCCTTCATCTCCACCCGGTAGTCGCCGAGCAGGTAGTGGCCGTCCGGCATGCCGGCGGCGCGCATGGCATCCGTGATGAGCAGCAGGCGATCCCTGGCGCAGCAGTGACAGAGTCTGAGCACGCTAGGGTGGACGTGGTGGCCATCGGCGATGAGCTCCAGCCAGGCATCGGGATGCACCAGGCCTGCGCCGACCATGCCGGGTTCCCGGTGGTGCAGGCCGCGCATGCCGTTGAAGCAGTGCACCAGTCCGGAGGCTCCCGCCGCCAGCGCCGCCATGGTGGTGTCGTGGTCGGCGGCGGAGTGACCCAGCATCACCCGGATGCCGGCCTGCTTGAGATGACGGATGGCGGCCAGCGCCCCGGCCTTCTCGGGGGCGAGGGCGACCACCTTCAGGGTGCCTTGTGCCACCTGTTGCAGCCGGTCGAGCTCCGCCAGATCCAGCTCCCGGAACAGGGCCGGATCATGGGCGCCCTTGTTGTCCGGGGTGAAGTAGGGCCCCTCCAGATAGCTGCCGAGCAGTTGTGCACCCGGCAGGGGACTGGTCATGGCATCGGCGATGCGACCCAGGGTGCTGAGGATGGCGGGCAGCGGGGCGGTGACCGTGGTGGCGAGGAAGGCGCCCACCCCTTCTGCCGCCTTGGCAAGGGAGAGGCGGGCCAGGGCGTCGGCCGCCTCATCCATCACGTCGACGCCGGCCCCGCCGTGGACATGGCCATCGATGAGGGCGGGGACCAGCAGCTCGACCTCCCGCACCGGGTCGTCGGCCGGGATGGGGTCGATGGCGGTGATGACGCCCCCCTCATGGGTCAGTACCTGATGTTCCCGCCAGCCCTGCTCGGTCAGCAGGCGGCGGGCGCGGATCCGCTCTGCCATCTAGATCCCCTCCTCGGCCAGGGTCTCGGCCCGCTCGCGCGCCAGCTCGTCCACCAGGCTGGTGAGGCCGCGATGACCGCAGCACAGCGCCTGTTCACGAAACTGGGACGGGGTCAGCTCGCCGCGCTCCATCACCATCTCCAGCAGCAGCTGCAGATTGGTGCCGGTGACCACCTCTCGCCCGGGCTGGCGCAGCGCCAGGGTGGAGGCGACCCGAAACGGGGTTCCCCCCAGCAGGTCGGTCAGAAAGACCACCCCATCCCCTCGTTCCACCTGAGTCAGGGCGGTCTCGCACTGATCCTGCAGCAGGGCCGTGGTGGAGGACTCGGGAAAGTCGATGGCGACCACCGCCTCCTGCTCGCCGAGGATCTGCAACATGGCCTGTTCCATGCCGCTGGCGAAGCCGCCGTGTCCGCAAATGATGATGCCCAACATAACCTGTTCCTTTACAGCAAAGGGCCGGCCTGGTGCCGGCACCGGATTAGAGGAAGCCTGCAAACTTGCCGACGATGCCGAGCACGACCGTGATGACGATGAGGCGCAGCGGACTCCAGCCGCGGCGGATCAGCCCATACATGGCCAGGGTGTAGAGCAGCGGCAGGAAGGCGGGCATCAGCTTGTCGAGCACGTCCGCCTGCAGTTTCACCACCGCATCGCCGGCGGTGATCTCCAGGGTGGTGCCGAGCCGCACATAGGTGGCGACCAGGGCGCCGATCACCGTCATGCCGACGATGGAGGCGGCATGGCCCACCTTGCGGGTGTTGGCCTTGATGAGCGGAATGGCAGCCACCCCCATGCGGTAGGCGTAGTGCGCCAGCCCGAAGCGCAGACCGAAGTGCACCAGGTTGAACAGCAGGAAGAAGACCACTGCCCCCATGATGGAACCCTGCAGGGCCAAATCGGCACCGATGCCGCCGCAGATGGGCAGCAGGGTGAGCCAGAACATGGCATCGCCGATCCCGCCGAGCGGGGCACCGACCGCGATCTTGGTGCTCTGGATGCTGTTGACGTTCTGCTTGGAGCGTTCCATCGCCAGCACTATCCCCATCACGAAGGTGACCAGGAAGGGGTGGGTGTTGAAGAAGCCCATGTGGCCCTTCATCGCCCGGGAGAGATCCTTGGGGTTGCTGTGGATCTTCTGCAGGGCCGGCAGCAGGCCGTAAAGCCAGCCGGAGGCCTGCATCCGCTCGTAGTTGAAGGAGGCCTGCAGCAGCAGGGAGCGCCAGGCGAAGCGGTTGATGTCCTGGCGGGTCAGCTCGGCCCCCAGCTGCTGATCTTCGTAGACGTCGTCGGAGACGGTGCGGGTCGGTTGCGGCTCGGCCGCCTGGGTCAGCCGGGTGGCGGTGTTGTTAGATGCCATCTTCAGTTTCCTCCTGGATGGGGCGGGCTTGTGGCGCCGGGTCCTTGCGCATGAAATCGATCAGAGCCATGGCCAGGGCGGCCGCGGCAATGGCCAGCACCGGCAGCTTGAGCCAGGCGGCGGCAACGAAACCGAGGATGAAGTAGGGGATGTAGACGTTCTTCATCATGATCTTGAGCAGCACGGCGAAGCCGATGGCGGGCATGATGCCGCCGGCGACGCCGAGGCCGTCGATGAGACGGGCGGGCAGCACGTCGATGGCGGTCTTGGCGTGTTCTGCCCCGAAGTAGGTGGGCAGGAAAGCACACAGGAAGTAGAAGGAGCCCAGTGCCAGCAGCGCCAGGTAGTTGACCCGCTCGATGCCGCGCACATCCCCCTGTTCCGCCATCCGGTCACAGCGGGACATGACCCCCGACATCACCGAGAAGAGGAAGGTGATCCCCATCTGCACCGCCACCGCGAACGGTACCGCGACCCCGACCGCCACATCCGGCTTGACCCCGGTGGTGATGGCGAAGGTGGCGCCGACTATGGTGCCGATGATGACGTTGGGCGGCTGGGCGCCTGCCAGCGGGGCCAGCCCCATCCAGACCAGCTCCAGGGTGCCGCCCACCAGAATGCCGGTGGGCAGGTCGCCGAGGATCAGGCCCACCAGCGGGCCCAGTACCACGGGCCGGTGGAAGTGGGTCAGGCCGTTGAACAGGTCAAGCCCGGCGAAGAACGCCAGCATGCCCAGCAAGAGCCCTTGCAACAAACTGATTTCCATCACAATTATCCTTAATCAGATGAGGTTGAAAATGTCCTGTGCCGGTTCGGTCGGCACCCCCTGGACAAAGCAGGCGACGTGGGCGTCCTGCAGGGCGCGAAACGCCGCTATGTCCGACTCGTCCACCGATACCGTCTTGTGGATCTGACGCTTGCCGTCGGCGTAGTGCATGTTGCCGACGTTGATGCGGGGGATGGGCACCCCACCCTCCACCAGGGTGCGAAAGTCCGCCGGACTCTTGCACACCAGCAGGATCTTCTGGCGATCGGCCGCCTTGCCGATGTTGTCGATCACCTTCTGCAGCGGCCAGAAGCGCACTGCGATGCCCTCCGCCAGCACCATCTCCATCAGGTTCTGCTGGATGGGGTCCTCTGCGACTTCGTCGTTGGCCACCAGCACCAGATTGGCGCCGGCGAAGCCGACCCATTGCACGCCGACCTGACCGTGGATCAGGCGCTCGTCGATACGGCTCAGCACTATGTTCGGCATCAGACGCCTCCTTGCTGGTTGAACGGATAGATGTTGACCCCCTGCACGACCCGGTTGACCCGCCCGCTCGGGCAGGGGTTGTCCGGGGTGATGCCCAGCACCAGCGCGGTGTGGAAGGCGTAGTACTGGGCGTAGAGCAGGTAGCAGAGCGCCAGCTCGGCGTCGTCACCGTTGAGGGGGATGGGCAGATAGATGTGTTCGCCGGCGCTGATGAGCGGATCCGGCCGGTCGGCCAGGGCGACCACCCGGGCGGCATGGCCGTCCTGGCGCAGCTCGCCGAGCAGATCCAGATCGTACTGGCGGGTATAGGGATCGTTGGACACCATCAGCACGATCAGGGTCTGCCGATTGATGGCCGACTTGGGCCCGTGGCGAAAGCCGGTGGGGGAGTCGTGCATGGCCATCACCTGGCCGGCGGTGAGCTCCAGCAGCTTGAGTGCCGCCTCCTGGGCCACCCCTTGCAGGCTGCCACTGCCAAGGTAGATGACCCGCTCCGGCAACGGCCGATCCCACTCGGGCACCTTCAGTTCGGCCTGGGGCAGAATGGCGTCCCCCAGCGCGATGAGCGGCTGGCTGGCGATCGGGTTGAACTGGCGTGGCAGGAACACCGCCAGACAGCTCAGCATCATGCTGGTCAGGCTGCTGGTCATGGCAAAGCTGCGGTCGTGGGTCTGGGGCGGCATCAGCAGCGCCAGGGAGCGGGCATCCTTCTGACAGCGGCGATAGAGCTCCCCTTCGTCGTTGCAGGTCAGCACCAGGTGGTGGCACTCGCTCAGCAGCTGGCTGGCCAGCTCCACCGCCGCCACGCTCTCCGGGCTGTTGCCGGAGCGGGCGAAGGAGATGAGCAGGGTCGGGCAGTCCTGTGCCAGGTATTCGCCCGGATCGGTGACGATGTCGGTGGTGGCGATCGCCTCGAAACGGCCGTTGAGGCGGGCACTGAGATAGGGGGCGAGGGCGCGGCCGGCAAAGGCGGAGGTGCCGGCCCCGGTCAGGATCACCCGCAGGTTGCCCCGTGACAGCAGGGGCAGCAGGAAGCGCTCTATGGTGGCGCGGCACTCCTCCACCATGGTGAGGGTCTCCCGCCAGGTGGCGGGTTGCTGGCGAATTTCACGGGCGGTGGCCAGGCCGTTGGCCGACCGCAGCGTCTCTTCTGGATAACCAAGGATCATCTCTACAACTCCTTATACAACCGGGGTCAGCCGGGAGTGGCTGGCGGGGACGGCGCTGCAGGCCGCCGCGTATTGGCGCAGCACCTCCTGCACCTGATCGAGAATGAGGTCGTGAACCCGGGGCGACAGCGTGCCCTGGCGCACCTTGCGGTATTGCAGCGGCAGGTGCTGGCTGAGCAGCGGCAGGGGAATGGGTTCGGCGGCCAGGTTGGCCAGCAGCCGGGCGTAACAGTCGTCAACCCGGCTGTCGGGCCAGTAGTAGCGAATGCGATCGGAGTAGCTGTAGCCGCGGGCCAGCCGGCACTCGTTGGGGCTGCCCTGATAGTGGCTGCGCCAGAAGTCGGGGCGATCCAGCATGGTCTCTTCCAGCACCTGGCGCAGGCCCGAGCAGGCCTTGGCCACCACCAGCTCCTCCTCGATGGCAGCGAGGGCAAACAGCGCCTCGCGCAGGGCAAAGGTGAGGGCGGGGCCGACCTTGAGGATGGCGAAGTGATCGCGCACCAGCTGGCGGTAGGCGTCCGGGGTCTGGTAATCGGTGGAGTGGGCCTCGAACACCAGATGGGGATAGGCCTCGATCATCCGGCTCAAGGGGGCGGCCCGCTCGGGACGGTAGTCGATAACGTGGGTGTGGTCGAACTCCACGCCGGGCTGCACCACCAGACCAATCACCCGCGGCCAGAGCTGGGCCAGCCCGGCCTGCTCGAAGGCCTGCTGGTGGGCGGCCAGGGTGTGGCGCGCCGCCTCCGGCGTGGTGACCGCCAGCTCGGCCAGCTCTTCGTGGGCGCCGCCCGGTACCGGCACTTCGGTGCCAATCACATAGACCAGGTCGCTGTGGCCAAACTGCCGGGTGGCGGTCTGCTCGGCCACGTTTGCCAGCCGGGCGGCGCGCGCCGCCACCAGCTCGTCGGTCAGCGGCACCGGATCCCCCTGGCAGGACATGCTGCAGTCGAGGTGGATCTTCTTGAAGCCGGCCGCGACATAGCTGGCGATGAGATCCTCGGCGTGGGCCATGGCCTGTGCGGCGGGCTCGCTCTGCCAGCGGTTGGGGCCGAGGTGATCGCCTCCCAATACCAGTCGCTGCACGGGAAAGCGGCACTCGGCGGCGAGCCGGTGCAGCAGGTCGCGAAAATCGGCCGGCGTCATGCCGGTGTAGCCGCCAAATTGATCCACCTGATTGGAGGTGGCCTCGACCAGCAGTAGCTGGTCCCCTTGCGCCGCCAGTCGCAGGGCCGCCTCCAGTACCAGCGGATGGGCGGAGCAGACGGCGTAGATCCCGACCTGCTCCCCCTGCTTGTGTTGTGCGACCAGATCCAGCATTGATTTCATTTCCCTCTTCCTCTTGGCCTGAACAAGATACTTTGCTTTCGATTTCTTTCTTTACCCTAGGCGTACGGCGTTCGAAACGAAATAAAAGCGTGTTCACATCTTGAGCAAGATCACAAAAAGAAATGAATCGAAAGGTTTGTGGCTGTTTTAGGGAGTCTGACGGCACTTTTCAATTCAATGAAAGCTTGATTTGCCATCGAGGCTGAGTGTTAATAGGGAAACGTAACGAAGTGAAAGCTCTACTTTCACCACAGGACTCCGGCAGAGAGACTATGCAAATCACCGAAAAGAGCGTGCTCGGCACCAGCGAGCGACGGGAGCGCATCATTCAACAGCTGCGCAGCAATGGCAGCGTTCAGGTCAACGAGCTGGCCGGCCACTATCAGGTCTCCACCGTCACCATCCGCAACGATCTGGCATTTCTGGAGAAACAGGGGGTGGCGGTGCGCGCCTATGGCGGCGCCCTGTTGTGTGAATCCGGCCAGCCGGTAGCCGAACGCACCATCGCCGACAAGAGCGTGCTCAACACCCCGGTCAAACAGCGCATCGGCGCCATGGCGGCGAGCCTGGTGCAGCCGGGCTGCCGCCTCATTCTCGACTCGGGCACCACCACCCTGGAGGTGGCACGCCACCTGCGCGATCACCAGGAGATAGTGGTGATGACCAACGGCATGAACGTGGCGAATGCCCTGCTGGAGGCGGAAGGGGTGGAGCTGCTGATGACGGGGGGCCATTTGCGTCGCAAGTCACTCTCCTTCTACGGCGCCCAGGCGGATCTCTCCTTGCAGAACTATCACTTTGACTTGTTGTTTCTCGGGGTGGATGGCATCGACCTGGAGCGCGGCGTCAGCACCCATCACGAAGACGAGGCCAGGCTCAACCGCTGCATGTGCCACGTGGCCGAGCGGATCATCGTCGTGACCGACTCCAGCAAGTTTGGCCGGCTGAGCCTGCACAAGATCATCGATACCCGGCGCATCCACACCCTGATCACCGACGACGCCATTGCGGCCGAGACCCTGGCCGGTCTGCGTCAGGCCGGGATAGAGGTGCTGCTGGTGGAGGCCTGAGCCGGCACTCGACTGAGAATGTGAAAGAGGGACGCTGCGGCGTCCCTCTTTCGTGGTTGGGGGCAAAGGTCAGCGTTGCTTGGGAAAGTAACGCTCGAGCAGGGCAGTGAGGATGGCCTGGCTCTCGGCATCCGCTTCACCACTGACCAGGGCGGGCCGAAAGTGGAGCTGGAAGGCGCGCAGAGCGGCGCGGCTCTGCTCGTCCCAGTTGCCGCTCGGGGCAATGCCGTAGCCGTAGCGGGCCAGTCGTTGCTGCCAGCCGAGGGCATCCCAGGCCGGTGCCGGCTGCCGGCGCAATTCAGCCAGCCGGGTTTCGTCGGGCCAGGCTCCCACCCCGTAGTGCAGGGCCAGCTCGCGCCAGGGGAAATGGGGGCCGGGATCCTGCTTGCGCTCGGGGGCGACATCGCTGTGAGCCAGCACCTGGGTGGGGGGGATCTGGTAGCGCTCGACCAGCTTGCGGGTGAGGGCTCCGAGGGCGGCTATCTGTGCCTGGGTGTAGGGCTGCCAGCGACGCTGGTGGGCGGGCAGCAGTTCGTCTTGTGGCGGGTAGCCGAGGTTGACGATTTCGATGCCGAGCGAGCTGGCATTGAGCCCCGCATATTGATGCCAGCGACTGCGGCCGGCATGCCAGGCGCGCTGGCTGTCGGGCACCAGCTGGTAGACCGGCAGCGGCCGTTCATGGGTATCGCGCGGGATCAGGTAGTGGGCGCTCACCTGATGGGCCGGCTCGGTCAGCAGGCGCAGGGAGTGGCCATCGTCTTCGTCCGTGTAGTGCAGGATCAGAAAGGCGATGCGCTCGTTCTGGCTGGCGCTCTGATAGTCGTGGTTGAGCCGATAGGGGGCGGGCTGGCAGGCACTAAGCAGCAGGGCGAGGCAGAGTGCAAACCCGTGGCGAGGAGTGCCCGGGAGGTGAATACCCAGTTGCCATGGCCGGCGCCACCCACCGGCCGCCTGCTGGCGGGATGACGGTGAGTGCAGACGCCGGCCCATGGTTCAGCCGCGATACTTGGCGGTGAGACCGATGAGGAAGTTGCGCAGGATCTGATCCCCGCAATCCTGATAGTGCTTGTGGTCCCGTGAACGGAACAGGGCACTCAGCTCGGACTTGGAGAGGTTGAAGTGGGCCAGCTTGAGGGTGCCCAGCATGTCCTCTTCCTTGAAGTTGAGGCCGATGCGCAGCTTGCGCAGGATCATGTTGTTGTTGATCCGGTTCGGGATCACCTGGGCCGGCGCATCTTCCCGCGCGCCGCGGCGCACCAGGATGAAGCCGTCGAGGAACTGGCTCAGGGCCGAATCCGGACAGGCGGCAAAGCCCGCTTCCTGCTCTTCCCCTTCCTCCGCCTCTTTGATCAGCCAGCCGTGCAGCTGGGCATGGGTGACGGTCAGGTTGCCCTTGGCAAACATGTCGACCATCTGGTCGTTGCTGATGCTGAGGGCGTAGCGCAGGCGGCGCAAAATATCGTTGTTGGTCATGTCGACTCCTGTGGAAACGGCGCAACTTTACCATCTGGCGGGGCCCGCGTCAGAAAAAGCGGGTTGCCCGGTTCAGGATAGATAGCGTGGTGCCTCCTGGCGTACCTGCTCCATCGCATCCTGCAGCTCCAGCAGCTCGGGCTCGAGTTCGGCCACCGGCACCCCGTCGCGCAGCTGCTGCTCCAGCTGGGAGAGCAGCCGTTGCAGGCCGGGCACGCCGGAATAGGCGCAGCCGCCGTTGAGGCGATGGAGCTGGGCCAGCACCTCGCTATCCTCCACCTGGCCGGCAAGCGCCGCCTCCAGCACCGGATCCACCTCGTCGAAACTGGCCATCAGCATGGTCAGCATCTCCTTGGCGAGATCCAGCTTGCCCGCCGCCTGACGCACCGCCAGCGCCCAGTCGATCTGCTGGCTGGCGTGATTCTGGTGGCGACGATGGGCGAAGTCGGTGATGAGCTTGGCCAGCATGGCCTCGTCGATGGGCTTGGCCAGGTAGTCGTCCATGCCCTGGCGGATCAGCCGTTCCCGCTCGCCGGGAATGGCGTGGGCGGTGACCGCGACGATGGGCGTCTCGGTGTTGAGCGACTGGCTGCGAATCGCCTGGGTGGCGCTGATGCCGTCCATGATCGGCATCTGGATATCCATGAAGATGATGTCGAACGGCTGGCTCTGGGCCAGTCTGACCGCCTCCTTGCCGTTCTTGCACACCACCACCTGGCTCACCATCTCCTTGAGCATGGCGGCGATGAGCTTGAGGTTGGCGGCGTTGTCGTCCACCGCCAGCACCTTGATCTCCTGCACGCTGCGCGGGGAGGGGGTCGGCAGCGGGGCGCTGCGGACCGCCTCGGGGGAGAGCAGGGCATGCAGCAGCTTGCGATGGTTGATGGGTTTGGAGAGGCAGTGCTGGGCGCCGTGGGCCAGCATGGCCTCGTAGAGCGAAGGCTCGTGGCTGCTGAGCAGCACTATGGTGTTCTGCTGGCGATCCAGCCCGTCGAGGCGCGCCACCACCTGTTGTGGACTGTGCTGGGTGCCGCTACCGATGATCACCATGTCCTGGCTGCTCATTTCGGGCCAGGGGGCATCGCTGGCGAGGGATTGCACCTCCAGCTGCCACTCCGCCAGCAGGGCGCAGAGGGCCGAGTGGCTGAAGGGATCCGGCTCCAGCAGCCAGACCCGTTTGCCCTGAATGCGATCCAGCGGCAGCTTGTCGGTCTGGGGCAGGGGAGAGACCTCCAGATCCAGGCTGAAGGAGAAGACAGAGCCCTTGCCGAGCTCCGATTCGAACCGGATCTGGCCACCCATCTGCTGTACCAGCTTCTGGGTGATGACCAGGCCCAGCCCCGTGCCGCCATAGCGGCGGGAGATGGAGGAGTCGGCCTGGTTGAAGGCCTGGAACAGCTGGCGCTGCTGCTCTTCCGAGATGCCGATGCCGGTGTCGCGGATCAGCACGTTGAGCCGCACCTTGCTGCCGCTGGCACTGCCGATCTGCTCGATGCGCACATCCACGTTGCCGTGCTCGGTGAACTTGATGGCGTTGCCGGTAAGGTTGGTCAGCACCTGCTGCAGGCGCATGGGGTCGCCGGTGAGGTAGTCCGGCACCTCGGCATCCACCTGCAGGGAGAGCTCCAGCTGCTTGTCGTGAGCGCTGGGGCCGAGCAGGTGCATGGTCTCGTTGAGGGTGTCGCGCAGGCTGAACGGGATGTGCTCCAGCTGCAGCTTGCCCGCCTCCAGCTTGGAGAAGTCGAGGATGTCGTTGATGATGCCGAGCAGGTTGCGAGCCGACTTCTCGATGGTCTGCATGTAGTCGGTCTGGCTCGGGGTCAGGCTGGTCTTGAGCAGTTGGCGGGTAAAGCCGATGACCCCGTTGAGCGGGGTGCGCAGCTCGTGGGACATGTTGGCGAGGAACTCCGACTTGACCCGCGCCGCCTCCTGCGCCCGCTTCTTGGCCATGTCGAGCTCGACGTTCTGGATCTCGATCTGCTCCAGCGTCTCGCGCAAGTCGGAGGTGGCCTGATCGATGTTCTGCTGCATCTCCTCGTGGTATTCCGAGAGCGCCTTGGCCATGGCGTTGATGCCGTTTTTCAGCATGTCCAGTTCGCCGGTGAGCTGACCGCTGACCCGGGTATCGAGCCGCCCCTCCCTGATCTTGTGCACCGCCTGCACCATGTCGGTGATGGGCTGGGTCACGCTCTTGACCAGCCTGAAGCCGAACAGGGTACTGAAGGCGATGCCGATGAGCACCATGATCACCGCGAAGAAGGTGTCGCGGTATTGCAGGATCATGGCCCGGTCGGTGGTCATCTGCATGGAGATGTAGCCGATCATCGGCGGCTCCACGTCGCTCGGCAGCGGGAAGCCGTCCATGCTGGTCTCGGCCTGGATCGGGGTGCGCAGTATGATGTCGTCGCCATAGAGGGTGACGCTGGTGAGCTCGGGGATCTGGCTGCCGTCCGGCAGCCGCAGCCGGGTGAAGTCCCTGTGGTAGTTGGACGTCACGAACAGCTGATTGTCCTGGGTGAAGACGGCGATGGACTTGATGAGCGGCGAGTTCTTGCGGTGGGTGAGGCCGATCAGCCGCTTGAGCGACTCGCGACTGTGCTGGGTCATCCCGTATTCGCTGGCGATGGCCAGCGGCTCTATGATGTTGATGCCCTGATCGATGAGGTTGTTTTCCAGCTGCTGGTAGCGGTGGAAAGTGAAATAGCCGGCCATCAGGCCGCCGATGATCAGGGTCGGCAAGATGGTAAAGGCCAGCACACGCGCCCGAAGGCCGTATTTGGTCATGCGGATGGTCCCCCGATGAGCAGGGTTGGCAATGGCGTAAACGAGCGGGAGCGGGCCCACAGGCCGTATTTGGTCATACTATTATTCTTGTGGGACAATAGCCTGCTGCAGATTCCACAATCATGACATAGCCACCTATAGGCACCAAGTTTTATGGCCCAGTTTTTCAAGCCCCAAAAGAAATCCACCCAGCCCCAACGCATTGAATTTACGGTAGACAGCCTGGATCACCACTGCGTCGGGATCGGCCGCCACCAGGGCAAGGCGATCTTCATCGAAGGGGCGCTGCCCGGTGAGCAGGTCAAGGCCCGCATCCTCGAAGACAAGAAGCAGTATGCCCACGCCGCCCTGCAACAGGTGGTGACCCCGGCGGCCAATCGCATCGCCCCCTTCTGCAGCCACTACCGCGAGTGCGGCGGCTGCAGTGCCCAGCACCTGGCCGAAGGGGATCAGCGCGCCGCCAAGGAGGCCGGACTGGTCAGCCTGTTCAAGCGGCTCGGCAACATCCAGCCTCCGGCGCTGGAGCCCGTGCTGGGCGGAGAGTCCCGCGCCTATCGCCGGGTCTGCCGGCTGGCCATCAAGTTCGACAAGAACGGCCGCTGCACCCGGGTGGGCTTTCGTCGTCGCCAGTCGAACGATCTGGTGGAGATCGGCGGTTGCCCGGTGCTGGCCGAGCCGCTCTCCGTGCTGATCAGCCCGCTGCGCGAGTGCCTCAACCGCCTCAAGAGCCAGCGCGAGCTGGGCCATGCGGAGCTTATCCAGGCCGAGCAGGGGATCCTGATGCTGCTGCGCCATACCGGTCGGCCGACCGAGGCGGA
This sequence comes from Aeromonas sp. Y318-1, assembly GCF_027706125.1. Lineage (NCBI taxonomy): Bacteria > Pseudomonadati > Pseudomonadota > Gammaproteobacteria > Aeromonadales > Aeromonadaceae > Aeromonas > Aeromonas sp. Y318-1. The sequence goes on along the minus strand of NZ_JAPDCM010000014.1, from coordinate 55,884 downwards.
TCGGGCGCAGCTGATCGAGTTTGCCAAGACGCAGGGGATCGACCTCTATCTGCAGGCGGCCGACGAGCAGATTGAGCCGCTGCACCAGCAGTTTGCCCCCTCCTATTCGCTGGATGGCCTGTCTCTTGCATTCGCACCCGGTGACTTCATTCAGGTCAATGCGCCGGTCAACCAGCGCATGGTGGAGCAGGCGCTCTCCTGGCTGGAGGCGGGCAAGGATGACAAGGTGCTCGATCTGTTCTGCGGTATCGGCAACTTCACCCTGCCGCTGGCCCGTCAGGCCCGCGAAGTAGTGGGGGTGGAAGGGGAGCTGGCCATGGTGGCGCGCGCCGAAGAGAACGCCCGTCGCAACGGCATCAACAATGCCCGTTTCTACAAGGCGGACTTGAGCGGCGACATCGCCGGCATGTCCTGGGCACGGGAGGGCTTCGATCTGGTGCTGCTGGATCCGGCCCGTCCCGGTGCGTTCGAGGTGATGGAGCATGTCGTGAAACTTTCACCCAGACGGGTGGTCTACGTTTCCTGTAATCCGGTCACCCTGGCGCGCGACAGCCAGGTGCTGGTGAAAGGGGGCTACCGGCTGGTGCGCCTCGGCATGCTCGACATGTTCCCCCACACCGGCCATCTGGAGTCCATGGCGCTGTTCGAGCGCAAGTAACGGGCGCAGCGGGGCAGATGGAATGGTACCGCCGCAGGGGCGTCGGCTCGCCAGGTTGGGTGGCATTTGCCCTGTCCATAACGCTGTCTGGGCGGCCATGATTGGGGTAATCTAGACCCTCGTAAATCGGCAGGGGCTGGCGGAGAACTCTATTGTCTTTCTTGACAATATGCCTTGAAAACATCTCCGCATATCCCCATTTGAGGCATTCTCATGAGGGGGAGGGGGCGACAGCCTTCGGCCCAATAATTTAAAGGATTGATACCATGGTTGCGGTTCGCGATATTCATTTGAAAGACAACTTCACCCTGGAGGAGTGGGTCAGCTCGCTCACCCTGAGTGACAGTGACAAGGATCAGCTGCGAACCGTCTACCAGTACTGTCTGACGCTCGGTGACGAAGCGCTCACCAACCGCCTGCTGGTACGCGGGGTCGAGATGGTGGGCATCCTGCTGATGCTCAGCATGGATCTCGGCACCCTCAAGGCCGCCATCATCTATCCCTTCGTGGAAGCTGGTCTCATCAGCCAGGAGCGGATGGACGAGGACTTCGGCCCCAAGATCGCCAAGCTGGTGGAAGGGGTGCTGGAGATGGAGGCCATCCGCTCCCTGCAGACCCTGCACCGCAGCGAAACCTCGCCAGAACAGGTCGACAACGTGCGGCGCATGCTGCTCGCCATGGTCGAGGATGTGCGCGCCGTGGTGATCAAGCTGGCTGAGCGGATCGCCTGCCTGCGGGAAGCGAAGAAGGCGGATGAAGAGACCCGGGTGCTGATGGCCCAGGAGATCACCAACATCTACGCCCCGCTGGCCAACCGGCTCGGCATCGGTCAGCTCAAGTGGGAGCTCGAGGATCTCGCCTTCCGCTACCTGCACCCGGATACCTACAAGCAGATCGCCAAACAGCTGGATGAGAAGCGGCTCGATCGGGAGCGCTACATCCGCGAGTTCGTGCAGTCTCTGCGCGATGCCCTGAAAGAGGCGGGGGTCGAGGCCGAGGTCTACGGCCGGCCGAAACACATCTACAGCATCTGGCGCAAGATGCAGAAGAAGCACCTCGAATTCAACGAACTGTTCGACGTGCGGGCTGTGCGGGTGGTGACCAAGCGGCTGCAGGATTGCTATGCGGCGCTCGGCATCGTCCACACCCACTTCCATCACATTCCCCGCGAGTTTGACGACTACGTCGCCAACCCCAAACCCAACGGCTACCAGTCCATCCACACCGTGGTGGTGGGGCCCGAGGGCAAGACGGTGGAGATCCAGATCCGTACCGACCAGATGCACCAGGATGCCGAACTCGGCGTCGCGGCGCACTGGCGCTACAAGGAAGGGGCGCAGGCTGGAGGCAAGGCCAACACCTTCGAAGACAAGATCGAGTGGCTGCGCAAGCTGCTCGCCTGGCAGGAAGATCTCTCCGAGAGCGGCTCCCTGCTGGAGGATCTGCGCAGTCAGGTGTTCGAGGACAGGGTCTACGTCTTCACCCCGAAAGGGGATGTGATCGACCTGCCGGCGGGCGCCACCCCGCTCGATTTTGCCTATCACGTGCACAGCATGATCGGCCACCGCTGCATCGGCGCCAAGATCGACGGCCGCATCGTGCCGTTCACCTATGCGCTGCAGACCGGCGATCAGGTGGAGGTGATCACCCAGAAGGAGCCGAACCCGAGCCGCGACTGGATGAACCCCAACTCCGGCTTCCTGCGCTCCAGCCGGGCGCGGGCCAAGGTGGCCACCTGGTTCAGAAAGCTGGATCGGGACAAGAACATCGCCGCCGGCAAGGAGTTGTTGGAGAAGGAGCTCGACAGGCACAACCTGACCCTCTCCAAGGTGGACAAGGTGGTGCTGGAGCGCTTCCATGCCGACGAGCTGGAAGATCTGCTGGCCGGCATCGGCAGCGGCGACATCCGTATCAACCAGCTGCTGAACTACCTGGACACCCGCTACAACAAGCCGACGGCGGAAGAGGAAGATCGCCGCCTGCTGGAGAAGCTGGAGCAAAAGGCCAACGTGCCGTTCCGGCCCAAGCCCAAGGATCACATAGTGGTGGAAGGGGTCGGCAACCTGATGACCCACATCGCCCGTTGCTGCCAGCCCATTCCGGGGGACGGCATCCAGGGCTTCATCACCATGGGGCGCGGCGTCTCCATCCACCGGGAGGATTGCGAGCAGCTCAAAGAGCTCTCCCGTCGCAACCCGGAACGGCTGATCGACGCGGTATGGGGGGAGAACTACTCCGGCGGCTACGGCCTCACCATCCGCATCCTCTCCAACGACCGCTCCGGCTTGCTGCGCGACATCACCACCGTGCTGGCCAACGAGAAGATCAACGTGATGGGGGTGCGCTCACGCTCCAACGTGCGCGAGCAGACCGCCGAGATCGACATGGAGCTGGAGATTTACAACATCAACGCCTTCAACCGGGCGTTGGCCAAGCTCAGTCAGCTCAACGACGTGATCAGCGCCAAGCGCCTCTGATTGTCATCAACAACCAACTCGTGACCGACCGCCAGGTCGGTCACTGTTTTCCCCCTGCGTTACGAATCAAGAAGCGAATATCCCATGTCCCAACGTTACGACCTGCCTCAACTGCTCGACATCATGGCCAGATTGCGCGACCCGAACGGGGGTTGCCCCTGGGATCTGAAGCAGAGCTTCCAGACCATAGTGCCGCACACTCTGGAGGAGGCCTACGAGGTGGCCGATGCCATCGAAACCCAGGATTGGGACGGATTAAAGGGTGAACTGGGCGATCTGCTGTTTCAGGTAGTGTTCTACGCGCAGCTCGGCAAGGAACAGGGGCTGTTCGATTTTGCCGATATCGTCGATACGGTGAGCGAGAAGCTGATCCGCCGCCATCCCCATGTTTTCTCCGATGCCGATCTTGGCGACGAGCAGGCGGTGAAGGTGAACTGGGAGGCGGAAAAAGCCAAAGAGCGTGCCGCGCTCGACAAGGAGAGCGTGCTCGATGACATCCCGCTCTCGCTGCCGGCGCTGACCCGCGCCGCCAAGATCCAGAAGCGCTGCGCCACTGTCGGCTTCGACTGGAAGACCCTGGGCCCGGTGGTGGACAAGATCCACGAGGAGATCGACGAGGTGATGGAAGAGGCGCTGATGGCCGACGTGGACGAAGAACGGGTGAGCGATGAGCTCGGCGATCTCTTGTTCGCCACCGTCAATCTGGTACGCCATCTGGGCAAGGATCCGGAGCAGGTATTGCGGGGCGCCAACGCCAAGTTCGAACGCCGGTTTCGTCAGGTTGAGCAGTTTATCGCCGCAGAAGGGCTGAAAGTGAGCGATTGTTCGCTGGAAAAGCTCGATGCCGCCTGGGACAGGGCCAAGGAAACCGAACAAAGTTGATTTGGCGCAAGATGGGGGCGCCGGGAGCCTGATAGATTTTTGTTCATTGTTTGGGAGAGGGGGTTTTGGTATACTGTTTCCCCGTCCTGCTTCATCCCCGAAGCACCCCTTAAAATTCCCTAAACTTCTTTCAGGTTCAGCATGACGACAAAATATATTTTTGTAACTGGTGGCGTTGTTTCATCCCTCGGCAAAGGCATTGCCGCAGCTTCTCTGGCAGCCATTCTGGAAGCCCGTGGTCTGGATGTGACCATCATGAAACTGGACCCCTATATCAACGTGGATCCGGGCACCATGAGCCCGACCCAGCACGGTGAAGTGTTCGTAACCGAGGACGGGGCCGAGACCGATCTGGACTTGGGCCACTACGAGCGTTTCATCCGCACCAAGATGACCCGCCGCAACAACTTCACCACCGGTCGCATCTATGCAGACGTGCTGCGCAAAGAGCGCCGTGGCGACTATCTGGGCGCCACCATTCAGGTGATCCCGCACATCACCAACGCCATCAAGGAGCGGGTGATTGCCGGTGCCGAAGGCCATCAGGTTGCTATCGTCGAAGTGGGCGGTACCGTGGGCGATATAGAGTCCCTGCCGTTCCTCGAAGCCATTCGTCAGCTGGCTGCCGAAGTGGGTCGCAACAATGCCATGTTCATGCACCTGACGCTGGTTCCTTACCTGGCTGCCGCCGGTGAAGTGAAGACCAAGCCGACCCAGCATTCCGTCAAAGAGCTGCTCTCCATCGGTATCCAGCCAGACGTGTTGATCTGCCGCTCCGACCGTGCCATTCCGGCCGTTGAGCGCGCCAAGATCGCTCTGTTCTGCAACGTGCCGGAGCGCGCCGTCATCTCCATGAAAGACGTCGACTCCATCTACAAGATCCCGGCACTGCTCAAGTCCCAGAACCTGGACTCCTACTTCACCGAGCGTTTCGGTCTGGAGTGCAAGGAGGCCGATCTGGCCGAGTGGGAACAGGTCATCTATGAAGAGGCCAACCCGACTGCAGAAGTGACCATCGGCATGGTCGGCAAGTACGTATCCCTGCCGGATGCCTACAAGTCCGTCAACGAGGCACTCAAGCACGGTGGCCTGAAGACCCGTCTGTCCGTCAACATCAAGTACATCGATTCCCAGGACATCGAGACCCGTGGCGCCGAGCTGCTGGAAGGTCTGGACGCGATCCTGGTACCCGGTGGCTTCGGTGAGCGCGGCGTGGAAGGCAAAATTCAGGCGGCCCAGTATGCTCGCGAGAACAAGATCCCCTACCTGGGTATCTGCCTCGGCATGCAGGTTGCCATGATCGAATTCGCCCGCAACGTGGCAGGCATGGAAGGGGCTCACTCTTCCGAATTCAAGAAGGATTGTGCCTATCCGGTGGTGGGTCTCATCACCGAGTGGGTGGATGACGAAGGCAACGTCGAGACCCGTACCGAGAAGTCCGATCTGGGCGGTACCATGCGTCTGGGTTCCCAGCTCTGCCACCTGGTCGAAGGTTCCAAGGTGCGCCAGATGTACGGCAGCCCGACCATTTACGAGCGCCACCGTCACCGTTATGAAGTGAACAACAAGTTGCTGCCGCAGATTGAAGCAGCAGGCCTGAAAGTGACCGGTCTCTCCGCCGACAAGAAGTTGGTGGAAATTATCGAGATCCCGGATCACCCTTGGTTCGTGGCCGCGCAGTTCCACCCGGAGTTCACCTCGACTCCCCGTGATGGCCACGCCCTGTTCGCCGGTTTTGTGAAGGCGGCAGGCGAGTATCAGAAGCGTAATCTGAAGTAATTGAAAATAAATGCGGTTGGGGCCCTGTGCCACAGCCGCTTTTTTTGGCATATTTTTGTTGTTTTTTTACGAAACCTGAGGAAATACACATGTCCAAGATCGTTAAAGTGATCGGTCGTGAAATCATCGACTCCCGTGGTAACCCGACCGTTGAGGCCGAAGTTCACCTGGAAGGTGGTTTTGTTGGTATGGCAGCCGCTCCGTCTGGCGCGTCCACCGGTTCCCGCGAAGCGCTGGAACTGCGTGACGGCGACAAGAGCCGTTTCCTGGGTAAAGGCGTGCTGAAAGCTCTCGAAGCCGTAAACGGCCCGATCGCTCAAGCTCTGCTGGGTAAAGATGCCAAGGACCAGGCCACTGTCGACCAGATCATGATCGACCTCGACGGTACCGAGAACAAATCCAAGTTCGGCGCCAACGCCATCCTGGCTGTTTCCCTGGCCAACGCCAAAGCTGCCGCTGCTGCCAAAGGCATGCCGCTGTACGCCCACATCGCCGAGCTGAACGGCACCCCGGGTGTCTACTCCATGCCGCTGCCGATGATGAACATCATCAACGGTGGTGAGCACGCCGACAACAACGTCGACATCCAGGAGTTCATGATCCAGCCGGTTGGCGCCAAGACCCTGAAAGAAGCTGTCCGCATGGGCGCTGAAGTGTTCCACAACCTGGCCAAAGTGCTGAAGTCCAAGGGCTACAACACTGCCGTTGGTGACGAAGGTGGTTTCGCTCCGAACCTGAAATCCAACGCCGAAGCGCTGGAAGTGATCGCCGAAGCCGTTGCCGCTGCCGGTTACAAACTGGGCACCGACATCACCCTGGCCATGGACTGCGCTGCTTCCGAGTTCTACGACGCAGAGAAGAAAGAGTACAACCTGAAAGGCGAAGGTCGTGTCTTCACCTCCAACGGTTTCTCTGACTTCCTGGCTGACCTGACCACCAAGTTCCCGATCGTCTCCATCGAAGATGGCCTGGACGAATCTGACTGGGAAGGTTTCGCCTACCAGACTGCCGAGCTGGGCAAGAAAATCCAGATCGTGGGTGACGACCTGTTCGTAACCAACACCAAGATCCTGAAGCGCGGTATCGACAACGGCATCGCCAACTCCATCCTGATCAAGTTCAACCAGATCGGTTCCCTGACCGAAACTCTGGCTGCCATCAAGATGGCCAAAGACGCTGGCTACACTGCCGTCATCTCCCACCGCTCCGGTGAGACCGAAGACGCTACCATCGCCGACCTGGCCGTTGGTACCGCTGCTGGCCAGATCAAGACCGGTTCCATGAGCCGTTCTGACCGTGTTGCCAAGTACAACCAGCTGATCCGTATCGAAGAAGCGCTGGGTGCCAAGGCTCCGTTCCGTGGTCTGAAAGAAGTGAAGAACCAGGCTTAATTTTCGCCTGCTTCCACGCTTTGCAAAGCCCCGCCAATCGGCGGGGCTTTTTCGTTTCTGCCGCCGCCGCGGCGGGTTTCTGCATTTTTTATTCCGGCCCAACCCATCCGGGGCACAGGCTTTCTTTTGTCTTGCCTGCGAATATGGGAAACTAGACCGCTTGAAGGAGACTCAGTGCATGCGGCTACTCACTCTTATCCTGCTTCTCCTGTTGGGGGGGCTTCAATATGACCTCTGGCTGGGGAAGAACGGCCTGTCTGACTATCATGAGCTGTCCGATGCCATCACCCGGCAACAGCAGGACAATCTGGTACTCAAGGATCGCAACAACCTGATTTATCGCGAGATCGACGATCTGACCTCGGGCCTGGAAGCCATCGAGGAGCTGTCGCGCAACGATCTTGGCTACATCAAGCAGGGCGAGACCTTCTACCGGATCATCCCCAAGGACAAAGACAAGGGTTCCAGCTCCGGAGACGCAGCCTACGATGACTGATCTCCGCCCCGGGCTGACCGCCATCGTCCCGGCAGCGGGCATCGGCAGCCGAATGGGGGCCGAGTGCCCCAAACAGTATCTGCAGCTGGCGGGTCTGACCATTCTGGAACATACCCTGACCCGGCTGCTCTCCCACCCGGCCATCGCTCAGGTGATCGTGGTGCTGGCTCCCCATGACCGCTGGTTCGACACCCTGGCCGTGGCCGCCGATCCGAGGATCCTGCGAGTGGAAGGGGGCGCCGAGCGGGCCTTTTCCGTGCTCAATGCGTTGCACGTGGCCGCAGGGGAGTGGGTGCTGGTGCACGACGCAGCCCGCCCTTGTCTGACCCACGGCGATCTCGATGCCCTGATTGCCACCGCCATGGCCTGTGATGGTGCCATCCTCGGCAGCCGGGTGCGCGACACCATGAAGCGCTCCGACGGGGCGGGCAACATCCTCGCCACCGTCGATCGCGAGCAGCTCTGGCATGCCCTGACCCCCCAGATGTTTCCCACTCGTCCTCTGCTGCGGGCACTGGAAGAGGGGTTGGCGCTGGGGGCCACGATCACCGATGAGGCCTCCGCCATGGAGCGTGCCGGTTTCACGGTGCGGATGGTGGAAGGACGAGCCGACAATATCAAGGTGACCCGGCCGGAGGATCTCTCTCTGGCGGGGCTCTATTTGCAGCAACAGAACGCGCGCCAGCCGGCGCAACCCGATTCACCCACAGAGGAGCTGGCATGATCCGGATTGGACATGGTTTTGATGTACACAAGTTTGGTGGGGTTGGCCCCTGCATGCTGGGCGGGGTGGCGGTGCCGTATGAGCAGGGCCTGCTGGCTCACTCCGATGGCGATGTGGTGCTGCACGCCGTGAGCGATGCGCTGCTCGGCGCCATCGGTGCCGGTGATATCGGCCGTCACTTTCCCGACACGGCGGCCGAGTTCAAGGGGATCGACAGCCGCATCCTGCTGCGGGACGTGTTTGCCCGGGTGCAGCAGTCGGGCTATGCCATCGGCAACCTGGATGTGACCATCATTGCCCAGGCACCCAAGATGGCGCCGCATATCGACGCCATGTGCGCCGTGCTGGCCGCCGATCTGCAATGTGATTTGAACCGGGTGAACGTCAAGGCGACCACCACCGAACAGCTGGGATTCACGGGGCGCAAGGAAGGGATCGCCACCGAAGCCGTCGTCTTACTGGTGAAACAATAATGCTGGAACAACTTGCCTATCTGCACGGGGCGCCGACTGCCCGTGGCATCCTCAAGGCACAAGCCGCCGATTTCGTGGTCAATGAAGATCTCGGGTTTGAACCCTGTGGCGAGGGGGAGCACATCTTCGTCCGGGTGCGTAAAACCGGGGAGAATACCGCCTGGGTGGCTGGTCTGCTGGCCGATGCGGCCGGGGTCAACCGCAATGCGGTGACCTGGGCCGGGCTGAAAGACCGCCACGCGGTGACCGAACAGTGGTTCGGCATTCATCTGCCAGGCAAGGCGGAACCTGATCTCTCTGTGATCGAGAGCGACAGCATCCAGATCCTGCAGGTGAAGCGCCACAACAAGAAGCTGCGGGTCGGCTATCTCAAGGGCAACCACTTCACCCTGCGCCTCACCGGGCTGGAGCAGGCCGACGGTCTGGAATCGCGCCTGCAGGCCATCGCGGAGCAGGGGGTGCCCAACTATTACGGCGAGCAGCGTTTTGGCCGTGGCGGCAACAACCTGGAGGCGGCCAAGGCGATGTTCGCCGGCAAGCGGATCAAGGATCGCAACAAGCGCTCCCTCTATCTCTCCGCTGCCCGCAGCATGCTGTTCAATGCCATCGTCAGTGCCCGCATCGAGCAGGGACTGGCCCATCAGCTGCTGGCCGGCGACTGTGTGATGCTCAAGGGCAGCCACTCCATCTTCAGCGAAGAGGGCGTGACCCCTGAGCTGGCGGCGCGTCTGGCCTCCGGCGACGTGCAGCTCACCGCGCCCCAGTGGGGCCGTGGCCGGTTGGCCAGCCAGGGTGCCGCCGCCGAGTTCGAACAGAGCGTGCTGGCCCCCTATCACGATTGGTGTGACGGCCTGGAAAAAGCCGGGCTGGACCAGGACCGCCGCCCGCTGCTGCTCAAGCCGCAAGCCATGAGCTGGCAGCTGGAGGGGGCCGTGTTGACCCTGTCGTTCTTCCTGCCGGCCGGGGCGTTTGCCACCAGCGTGGTGCGCGAGTTAATGCAGGCCGAAGAGGCCGATCATGGTTTCAGGAATCAGTCCGATGAGAATTCTGGTCAGTAATGATGACGGTGTGCATGCGGAGGGCATAAGAGCCCTCAGCGAGGCGCTGGCTGCCTGTGGCGAGGTCATCGTGGTGGCACCGGATCGCAATCGCAGCGGGGCGAGTCATTCCCTGACGCTGGAAGTGCCGTTGCGGGTCACCCGCATCGCCGAAACCGGATATCATGCGGTGAAGGGCACGCCGACCGACTGCGTGCACCTGGCGGTCAACGAGCTGGTGCGCCCGGAGCCCGACATGGTGGTGGCCGGCATCAACCACGGCGCCAACCTGGGGGATGATGTCATCTACTCGGGCACAGTGGCGGCGGCAACCGAGGGACGCCACCTCGGCTTCCCCTCGCTGGCCATCTCGCTGGTAGGCAAGACCCATTTCGCCACGGCGGCCCACTACGCCGCCCAGCTGGTGAAGGGCATGATGGTGCACCCGCTGCCTGCCGATCAGATCCTCAACGTCAATGTGCCGGACCTGCCCCTCGATCAGATCAAGGGGATCAGGGTGACGCGCCTTGGCAACCGCCACCGGGCGGAATCGGTCATATGCAGCGAGGACCCCCGTGGCCAGCCCATCTACTGGATTGGCCCCCTCGGCAGCCAGCAAGATGCGGGCGAAGGCACGGATTTTGCCGCCATCGAGCAGGGCTACGTCTCGATCACCCCCCTGACCATCGATATGACTGCCTACAGCAGTCTGGCGGGGCTGGGGGCTTGGTTGGACCTGCAGGGATGAAGGTGTGATAGTACAGCGCCTGTTAAACCAGCTGATCGCGCAGGACATTCGCGATTTCCGCGTACTCGCGGCGATTGCCAAGGTGCCGCGCCAGCTGTTCGTGGATGAAGCCATGGCCCACAAGGCCTGGGACAATACGGCGTTGCCCATCGGCCACGGTCAGACCATCTCGCAACCCTACATGGTGGCGCGGATGACCGAGCTGCTGATCCAGAACGATCCGGCCCATGTGCTGGAGATCGGCACTGGCTCGGGTTACCAGACGGCGGTGCTGGCTCATCTGGTAGAGCACGTCTACACGGTGGAGCGGATTAAGTCGCTGCAGTTCCAGGCCCGGCGCCGGCTGCGTCAGCTCGATTTGCACAATGTCTCCGCCAAGCACGGCAATGGCTGGCTGGGCTGGCCCAACAAGGGCCCCTTCGACGCCATTCTGGTCACGGCGGCCGCCAGCGAGGTGCCGACGGCCCTTACCGACCAGCTGGCCGACGGTGGCCGGCTGGTGTTGCCGGTGGGGGACAGCCAGCAGACCCTGCAGCTGATCGAGCGGTCGGGCTCCCAGCTGACCAGCCGGATCCTGGAGCCGGTCCGTTTTGTCCCCCTGATTGACGGAGATGTCGAGTGAAGTTGTTTTCCCGCCTCTATGTGCTGGTGATGCAGTGGGCACGCCACAAGTATGCCCCCTGGTATCTGGCGATCACCGCCTTCATCGAGTCGGTGTTCTGGCCCATTCCGGTGGACGTGATGCTGGCCCCCATGGCGCTGGCCAGACCGCACAAGGCTTGGCACTACGCCGCACTGGCGACCCTGTTCTCCGTGCTGGGCGCGCTGTTCGGCTATCTGCTCGGTTATGCCCTGTGGGAGCCAGTGGTCCAGCCGCTGGTGGTCTCGGTGGGTTATGAAGACAAGATTGCCTTGGCCCGGCAATGGTTCGAGCAGTGGGGCATCTGGGTTATTTTTATTGCCAGTTTCACGCCGATCCCCTACAAGGTGTTTACCGTGACGGCCGGCCTGTTGCAAATGGCACTGCTGCCCTTCATCGTGACCTCGCTGATCGGGCGTGGCATGCGCTTTTTCCTGGTGGCAGGTCTGATGCGCTGGGGTGGCGAGAAGATGGAGCGCAAGCTGATGCACTATGTGGATGTGCTGGGTTGGCTCTGTATTGGTTTGGCCGTTGTGGCCTATTTCTGGTTTAGTCGTTAAAGGATCCACTATGCGTTCGCGTGTTTGGCAAGGAAGCAGTGTCGTCGTGTTGTCATGGCTGCTGCTCGCTTGCTCTTCCAGTAAGACTGCTGCTCCGGTACAAGGATTGGGCAATGATGGTCTCGTCTCTACCATTCCGGCTCGCCAGATAGCGGCCCAGCCCGCCATTCAGGGCAACAGCTACACGGTGAAAAAAGGGGACACCCTCTACTCCATCGCCTTCAATTCGGGCAATGACGTGCCCTCGCTGGCCAGTCTCAACGGCATCAGCCCCCCCTACAACATCTATCCGGGTCAACAGATCCGGCTCGATGCTTCCGGCAGCACCATGGCTGTTGCGCGCAGTGCAGGTACCTATCAGGTTCGTCCAGGGGATACGCTGAGCAGCATTGGCCGCCAGTTTGGCATGTCGAATCAGACTCTGGCACAAAGCAACAATCTGCAGGCACCCTACGCCCTGCAGGTCGGGCAGGTGCTGAATGTGCAGTCCGCCAGCAGCGGCAGCGGTAGTAGCCAGATGGTGGCGGCGACGCGCCCGGTGGTGACCCAGAGCTCCGGCCCCGAACCCCTGGCGCCAGCGACCTCAGGTACGACCACTCCATTTATCAAACAGAAAACGATTGCTCAGCCATCTTCAAAAGAATACGCTCAGGTAAAAGAACAAAAATCAGACAATTCCTACAGCAAGCTATCTTGGCACTGGCCTACCAAGGGCCGGATCGTCGAAGGTTTCTCTGTTGCAGAACAGGGTAACAAGGGCATAGATATCGCCGGTCAGAAGGGGCAACCCATCTACGCGGCGAGCGGCGGCAAGGTCGTCTATGCCGGTAGCGCACTGAGGGGTTATGGCAAGCTGATCATTCTCAAGCATGATGATGACTACCTCTCTGCTTACGCTCACAACGATGAGTTGCGAGTGAAGGAAGGGGATAGCGTCAAAGGCGGATCAGTCATTGCCAACATGGGTAGCACGGACGCGCCGGATGTGCGATTGCACTTTGAAATCCGGTACAGAGGCAAGTCGATTAACCCGATGAGCCATTTGCCAAAGCGTTAGACCCAGAGAGTTAAGTCTTACTCTGGTGCCGGTCAGGGAGACACGCCATGAGCCAAGAACAACTGGTTATGCAGGATGCAGAGTTAGAGTTCGACGAAGAGCTGGAGACCCACGAAGAGGAAGAAGTTCAGGAAGTCGCGGCCGAGGCCGAAGAGACGATTTCCGATGAACTGATGGCGCCTGAACTGAACAAGGTGATGGACGCCACCCAGCTCTATCTCGGGGAGATTGGTTTTTCCCCGTTGCTCACCGCCGAAGAAGAAGTCTATTACGCCCGTCGTGCCTTGCGAGGTGACAAAGCCGCCCGCAAGCGCATGATCGAGTCCAATTTGCGACTGGTGGTCAAGATCGCCCGTCGCTACAACAACCGCGGCCTGGTGCTGCTCGATCTCATCGAAGAGGGCAACCTCGGCCTCATCCGCGCAGTCGAGAAATTCGATCCCGAGCGTGGCTTCCGTTTCTCTACCTATGCCACCTGGTGGATCCGTCAGACCATAGAGCGGGCCATCATGAATCAGACCCGTACCATCCGTCTGCCCATTCATGTGGTCAAGGAGCTGAACGTCTATCTGCGCACCGCCCGCGAACTCTCCCATCGGCTCGATCATGAACCGACGGCGGAAGATATCGCTTTCGCGCTGGATCGCTCGGTAGACGATGTGAATCGCATGCTCAAGCTCAACGAGAAGATCACCTCGGTCGATACCCCTATCGGTGGCGATCGCGACAAGGCGCTGCTGGATGTGCTCTCCGACGAGCGCGGCATGGGCCCTGAGCTGGAGTCCCAGGATGACGACATGCGCGCCAGCATAGTGCACTGGCTGGAGGAGCTGAACCCCAAGCAGCGCGAGGTGCTGGCCCGTCGCTTCGGTCTGCTCGGCTATGAGCCGGCGACTCTGGAAGACGTGGGCGCCGAGATTGGACTGACCCGCGAGCGGGTTCGCCAGATCCAGGTAGAAGGGCTGCGCCGCTTGCGGGAGATCCTGCTGGGGCAGGGACTCTCCATCGAGGCGCTGTTCCGTACCAACTAATGGCTGTGAGAGTGAAGATCCTTACCAAGCAAAACAAAAAGGGGCCGAAGGCCCCTTTTTCATGCTGACTGGATCCGCTGGATCAAACCGGATCCAGGGTATCCAGCGGCCAGCGTGGCACGGCCTTGACTGCCAGTGGCTCGAACACCCCGGCTTTCAGGCGCTGCATGCCGGCATAGGCGATCATGGCGCCATTGTCGGTGCAATATTCGGTGCGCGGGTAGAACACTTCCCCCTTGAGGCTCTCCATCAGCTCGGCCAGCTGGGCGCGCAGATGACGGTTGGCGCTGACGCCGCCGGCCACCACCAGGCGATTGAGGCCGGTCTCCTTCAAGGCGCGGCGACACTTGATGGCCAGGGTGTCGACTACCGCGTCTTCAAACGCTCGGGCGATATCGGCGCGGGTCTGTTCATCATCACCGTTGGCGGCGATGGTGTTGGCGGCGAAGGTCTTGAGGCCGGAGAAGCTCATGTCGAGCCCGGGGCGGTCGGTCATGGGACGCGGGAAGGTGAAGCGCCCGGTGGTCCCCTTCTCCGCCAGCCGAGAGAGCAGCGGACCGCCTGGGTAATCCAGTCCCATCAGCTTGGCCGTCTTGTCGAAGGCTTCGCCTGCAGCATCATCGATCGACTCGCCCAGCAGCTGATAGCTGCCGATGCCATCGACCCGTACCAGCATGGAGTGACCGCCGGAAACCAGCAGCGCCACGAAGGGAAACTCGGGGGCTCGTTCTTCCAGCATGGGCGCCAGCAGGTGGCCTTCCATGTGGTGCACGGCAATGGCCGGTTTGTTCCAGGCCATCGCCAGCGAGCGGCCGATGGTGGCCCCCACCAGAATGGCGCCAACCAGGCCTGGACCTGCGGTGTAGGCGATGCCGTCGATGTCGTCCTTGCCCAGTCCCGCCTCTCGCAACGCGGCCTGGATCAAGGGGATCGTCTTGCGGACGTGATCCCGGCTGGCCAGCTCGGGAACGACGCCGCCGTAGTCCGCATGCAGCTTGACCTGGCTATATAACTGGTGGGAAAGGATCCCTTTTTGATCGTCGAAGATCGCGATCCCGGTTTCGTCACAGGATGTCTCTATGCCCAATACACGCATTGCTAAAAAATTTCACTGCTAAAATGAGACGGCTATGGTAACCTTCGCGGGTTTTTTAAACCAGAGCGATCTCTGCGGGTTTACTTTCATTCCCTGTCCAGAGTATAATTTCGCACCATTTTAAGACATGCTGATCGATTGAAGGTCAGCTAACAATTTATCACTGAGGTGAAAGGCACATGCCAGTAATCAAAGTCCGTGAAAATGAGCCGTTTGACGTTGCTCTGCGTCGCTTCAAGCGTTCTTGCGAAAAAGCCGGTATCCTGTCCGAAGTTCGTAGCCGTGAGTTCTACGAGAAGCCGACTACCATTCGCAAGCGTGCCAAAGCGTCTGCCGTTAAGCGTCACGCCAAGAAGCTGTCCCGCGAAAACGCACGTCGTATCCGCCTGTACTAATCAAGGGTTCATGCCGTGTCGCTGAAGGATCAACTCAAGGATCAACAAAAACTCGCCATGCTTGCCAAAGACAAGGCTCGCTTGGGAGCGATCCGTTTGTTGATGGCTGAAATCAAGCAACGTGAAGTTGATACCCGTGTCGAGCTCAATGATCAGGATATCCTCGCTGTGGTGACCAAAATGGTCAAACAGCGTCGTGATTCCATCAGTCAATTCGAAGCTGCCGGTCGCCAGGATCTTGCCGACAAAGAGTCCGCAGAGATCGTTGTGTTGCAGGAGTTCCTGCCGCAACAGCTGACCGCAGCCGAAATTGCCGCACTGATTGAGCAAGCCATCGCTGAAAGTGGTGCTGCCGTCATGGCTGACATGGGCAAAGTCATGGCTGTCTTGAAGCCGAAAATTCAGGGGCGTGCCGATGTCGGCGCCGTCAGTGCTCAGGTGAAAACCCGCTTGGCGTAACAGGCAACTCTCTTGTTTGGTCAAAGAAGCCGTGCTTCCCTGGGAATGCGCGGCTTTTTTATTTTCTATGCAATGAAACAGGACGGTTATGGCAGGCAGGATCCCACAATCCTTCATCGATGATCTGCTCGTACGCACCGATATAGTCGAGTTGATCGACTCGCGGGTGCGGCTGAAGAAAGCCGGTAAGAACTACCAGGCTTGCTGCCCTTTTCATAACGAAAAAAGCCCCTCTTTTACTGTCAGTCAGGAGAAGCAGTTCTATCACTGCTTTGGTTGCGGCGCTCACGGCAATGCCATCGGCTTTGTCATGGAGTATGACGGGCTCGAATTTCCCGATGCCATTGAGGAACTTGCCAGCCTGCACGGCATGCAGGTTCCCCGTGAGCAGACAGCAGGTGGGGCGAGCAGTAGCCAACCTGCGGTCAGCAAGGATTTGTTCGAGCTGATGAACCAGATTGCCCGTTTCTACGAGAGCAATCTCAAGAACGCGCCGCAGGCGGTGGAATACCTGAAGGGGCGCGGTCTGACCGGTGAAGTGGTCAAGCGCTTCAACATCGGGTATGCCCCTGCCGATTGGGATCAGGTGCGTCGGCGCTTTGGTGCCAGCCGGGAGCACGAGCAGTTACTCATCTCGGGCGGCATGCTGATCACTCGTGACAGCGGGCCCGGCAGCTATGATCGCTTTCGCGATCGCATCATGTTCCCGATCCGTGACAAGCGTGGCCGGGTCATCGGTTTCGGTGGCCGGGTGCTGGGGGAGGGGACGCCCAAGTATCTGAACTCGCCGGAAACACCCATCTTCCACAAGGGGCGAGAGTTGTTCGGCCTTTACGAGGTCAAGCAGGCACACAAGGATCCGCGCCGGATCCTTGTGGTGGAAGGCTATATGGATGTGGTGGCGCTCGGCCAGTACGACATCGATTATGCGGTGGCGGCGCTGGGCACCGCGACCACCAGCGACCATATCCATACCCTGTTTCGTACCACGGCCGAGGTCGTCTGCTGCTACGACGGCGACAATGCCGGTCGGGAAGCGGCTTGGCGGGCGCTGGACAATGCACTTTCCCATCTGCAGGACGGCCGTGAACTCAAGTTCGTGTTTTTGCCGGATGGGGAGGATCCTGACTCGCTGGTGCGCCAGATAGGCAAGGAGGGATTTGAAGCTCTGCTCGACCAGGCCCAGCCGTTCGCCGACTTCATGTTTGAGCGCCTCGGGCGCGATGCGGCTCTTTCCGGTGAAGCGGGCAAGTTCGAAGTGGCCAACAAGGCCGCCGAGCTGATCCGGCGAGTCCCGGAAGGGTTCACGCGTGAGGGGTTGATCACCCGCCTCTCCAGCATGATGCGTTGGGGGGAGAACAAGCAGCGGATCGCCGAACTGTTTGCCCGCAACAGTCAGCCAAAGGCCGAGGTCAACAAGCCCAAGGCGGCCAAGCTGACGCCGCTGCGCCGGGCATTGGCACTGATGGTGCAGTATCCGGCGATCACGGCCGAGCTGCCGCCCATGCCTGAACTGGCCGGACTGCGCCTGCAGGGCATCAAATTCCTGCTGCAGTTGCATCAACAGATCCTGACTCAACCCGGGGTCACGACGGGCATCCTGCTGGAGCACTGGCGTGGCACCAAAGAGGGAGAGATCCTGGCGCAACTGGCAATGCACGATCTGTTTGAAGAGGTAAAACTCGACCAGGAGCCGGATATTCTGGGAGAATTGCAGGATACTTTCGTCGGTTTCATCAACCTGTTCCTGAAGCAGCGCATCGAGGAATTGCAGGCCAAGGTGGCACAGGAAGGGCTAAGCTCTGAGGAAACTCAGGAGCTGATGATGCTGATCAGAGAGGTGCAAATTGAGAAAAGAAATGAGAGTGGGGCTTGATATTTGAGTGATTAACCCCAATATGAATACCGTTGCCCGAATCGACGGGATTAAAAGCAAACATTTTATAACCGCCTGGCCCCGACAATACTGCGGGCAGGGGTTTCTCATGACCGACGCCGCAACCAGACATAGCATGTCTGGCGGTTTTCTATTAGAATTGGCTATTTGCGCAGCAGCGCACTGTACGCGCAACCTAGCAACACCAACCGGATGAGTTCTATGGAGCAAACCCCGCAGTCTCAGCTTAAACTCCTCGTTGCCAAAGGTAAAGAACAGGGCTACCTGACCTATGCCGAGGTGAACGATCACCTCCCGCAAGACATTGTCGACTCTGACCAGATCGAAGACATCATCCAGATGATCAACGACATGGGCATTCAAGTGGTGGAAAACGCCCCGGATGCCGATGACCTTATCATGGCTGAAGGTGGTACCGCCGATGAGGACGCTGCCGAAGCAGCGGCCCAGGCACTGGCATCTGTTGAATCCGAGATTGGTCGCACGACCGATCCCGTCCGCATGTACATGCGGGAAATGGGTACCGTCGAACTGTTGACTCGCGAAGGCGAAATCGACATCGCCAAGCGCATCGAAGACGGTATCAACCAGGTACAAAGCTCCGTCGCCGAGTACCCGGAAGCGATTACCTATCTGCTTGAACAATACGACAAATACGAAGCGGAACAGCTGCGTCTGTCCGACATCATTTCCGGCTTCATCGATCCCAACGAGACCGATGACGTCGCCCCGACCGCTACTCACATCGGCTCCGAGCTCAGCGAAGAAGATCTGGCTGACGAAGACGAAGACGAAGATGAAGACGAAGACGGTGATGGTGATGACTCCGACGATGATGGTGACGGTGGTCCGGATCCGGAAGTCGCTCGCGAGAAGTTCGGTGATCTGCGCGCCCAGTACGAAGTAACCCGTCTCTCCATTCAGCAGAATGGTCGTGCGCACGAAGATACTCAGGCTGCGATTGCCCAGCTGGCCGATGTATTCCGTCAATTCCGCCTGATGCCCAAGCAGTTCGATCGCCTGGTCAACAACATGCGCGAGATGATGGAGCGGGTCCGCGTGCAGGAACGCATCATCATGAAACTCTGCGTTGAGCAGGCCAAGATGCCGAAGAAGACCTTCGTCGCGGCCTTCACCAACAACGAGTGCGAAACTGCCTGGTTCGAGTACCAGAAGCAGGCCGGCAAGGCCTGGTCACCGCGTCTGGTCGAGATGGACGAAGATGTGCTGCGCGCCATTGGCAAGCTGCAGCAGATCGAGGAAGAGACCGGTCTGTCCATCGCCCAGATCAAGGACATCAACCGTCGCATGAGCATCGGTGAGGCCAAGGCCCGCCGCGCCAAGAAAGAGATGGTCGAGGCCAACCTGCGTCTGGTTATCTCCATCGCCAAGAAGTACACCAACCGTGGTCTGCAGTTCCTGGATCTGATCCAGGAAGGCAACATCGGTCTGATGAAGGCGGTAGACAAGTTCGAATACCGTCGTGGCTACAAGTTTTCGACCTATGCGACCTGGTGGATCCGTCAGGCCATTACCCGCTCCATTGCGGATCAGGCCCGTACCATCCGTATCCCGGTACACATGATCGAGACCATCAACAAGCTCAACCGTATCTCCCGTCAGATGCTGCAGGAGATGGGTCGTGAACCGAACCCGGAAGAGCTGGCCATGCGTATGGGCATGCCGGAAGACAAGATCCGCAAGGTATTGAAGATCGCCAAAGAGCCCATCTCCATGGAGACGCCCATCGGTGATGATGAAGATTCCCACTTGGGCGACTTCATCGAAGATACCACCCTGGCTCTGCCGGCGGATGCGGCCACCAGCGAGAGCCTGCGCAACGCCACCCGCGAAGTGCTGGCCGGCCTGACCGCCCGCGAGGCCAAGGTACTGCGCATGCGCTTCGGTATCGACATGAACACTGACCACACCCTCGAGGAAGTGGGCAAGCAGTTCGACGTTACCCGTGAGCGTATTCGTCAGATCGAAGCCAAGGCGCTGCGCAAGCTGCGCCACCCGAGCCGCTCCGAAGTACTGCGCAGCTTCCTGGACGAGTAATCCCGGGCGGGTCCAACCCGTAACCGCTGTCAAAAAGCCCCGCCATGCGGGGCTTTGTTTTATCTGTGGTGACGGGGGTGTGAAGATGAGCCACGGAACCGCTTGAATATGGATGAAATCTCGCCAAGTGGTTGATATGCCTATGGACGGGGTATCCGCCATCCCCTATAATCCACGCCGCAAACCAGTATCAATGGCCCCTTAGCTCAGTTGGTCAGAGCAGTCGACTCATAATCGATTGGTCGTGGGTTCAAGTCCCCCAGGGGCCACCATTTTCAGACAAAGCCGCTCTCTTGAGCGGCTTTGTCGTTTCTGGCGTTCACCGGCGCCGACCTCTAGGCATGAGCTCCATAGTGCGGCCTAGAGTGCGGCGTATAGTGCAATTCAAACAGCCAGAACCGGACAAGGTCTCGCACCGTGAGGCGTCGTAGAGCCTTGCTGTGGCGGCCTTCTTAACGAGGAAGGGTGCCGAGCAAGCTGGTCATGTGATCATGCCGTTCGGCTTGTGTGTGAGATGGGCTGCTCGCTCCTTTTCTTGGCGTTGAGAGATGGCATGGTTTGAGATGAGCCTGGACATGGCGCCAGAGCATCAGCCTACCGAAAGGCTGGAAGAGCGGTGGCATGACGCCATAAAAAAGGCCTCCCACCGATGGTGGAAGGCCTGGGTCAGTGCTTCAGGGTCTGGTGACCGAGTGTAGCCTTACTGGGCGTTCAGGCTGTAGGCCAGGGTCTGGTCGTTGAAACGCACCACATAGACACCGACCACGGCCGTGGTGATGTCGGCGCCGGCTAGATCGGCCACACCGTCCCTGTTGGTGTCGCCGTAGTTCTGGGTCCAGTCGCCCTTGACGTCGAACTTGAAGCGCTGACCGCCGTTGCCATCGCCACTACCGGTGAAGGTGACGCTGGCCTGCCAGAGGTGATCGCCTACCAGCGACATGGGGGTGGAGCCCCAGTTGTTGGTGGTGCCGCGAATGTTGAGGCTGGCGAAGTTCTTCGCGTAGCCGACGCTGATCGGGGTCAGGCTGTATTGCAGGGTCTGATCGTTGAAGCGTACCCGATACTGGCCGGTGACCGAGGTCAGGATGTCACTGCCGGCCAGTTCGGCCACTCCATCCTTGTTGGTGTCACCATAGTTCTTGCTCCAGTCCCCCTTGACGTCGAACTTGAAGCGCTGGTTTGCC
Source organism: Aeromonas sp. Y318-1 (assembly GCF_027706125.1). NCBI lineage: Bacteria > Pseudomonadati > Pseudomonadota > Gammaproteobacteria > Aeromonadales > Aeromonadaceae > Aeromonas > Aeromonas sp. Y318-1. Next base: position 34,842 of record NZ_JAPDCM010000014.1, on the reverse strand, counting down.
TGACCATCGAAGGTGACGAGAGCCTCCCACTGGTTGTCGGCGACCAGCGTCATGGCAAGGGAGCCCCAGGCATTGGGAGTGCCGCGGAAATTCAGGGTAGGCAGCACGCTGGCGTAGGTGCCGTTGTCGTCGGTGACGGTCACGGTAGCGCTGGCACTGGCGGTCAACCCTTCTGCATCGGTCACGGTGACCGTCACGGTATGGGTGCCCGGGGTATCGAACCGGACCGTCTCGGTGGCGGCGGTGCCGCCGCTGGACCAGCTGTAGCTCACCACGCCCCCGTCGTCGCGGGAGGCGGAGGCATCGAAGACCACGCTCTCACCCGCCTTGACGCTGAGGGTCTTGGGAGAGAGGGCGGCCACCGGCGCCTGGTTGCTGGTGAGGGGGGTGACCGTATAACGCAGATCGCTTTCGTTCAGGGTGATGCGATAGGTGCCCGCCCCGCTGACCAAGATATCCTTGCTGCTGCCCTTGTCGGCGATGCCATCCCCTTCGTTGTCGCCGTAGTTTTCGGCCCAGTTGCCGAAGACGTCGAACTTGAAGCGCTGGGTGCCGGTGGCGTCACCGTTGCCGGTCAGGGTGAGGGTGGCTGACCAGACACGGTTGGCATCGACGGTCATGGGGGTATTGCCCCAGGCGTTGTGGGTACCGCGCAGGTTCATGCTGCTGAACTTGGTGCCCGGCAGGGGGGAACCACCGCAGGGGCTGGCCTTGGTGCAACCGGCGATGATGGCTGCTGCCTTCATGCCGGGCACATTCAGGCTGGTCTTGCCACTGCCGTCGACGGTGACATAGCCGCCGCTGCAGTAGTCATTGCCGCCCAGCAGGTTGCAGTACTCACCGGCCGGCAGCGCGGTCTGCAGCGAGGCCACCAGGCTGCCGCTCTCGTTGTTGATGGCGACGAAGCCCTTGTCACCGCGGCTGAAGGCGATCTGGTTGTTGCCGTTGTCCCACCAGTTGTTGACCGGCTGGCCTTCGGTCCGGTTGTGGAACAGGGCCATGTTCATGATGGTCGGCCGGCGCTGTTCGCAGTTCCACTGGCTGTCCGTGCAAGGTGTGCTGCCCGGCGCTCCCTTGTCGGTTTCATAGGCGCTCATGTTTTCGAAGCGATAGCCCGACATCACCTGCTTCCAGCCATAGGGCCAGGCCATCATGAAGGTGTTGGCCAGATCGTAGCGAGCACCGCTCATGAAGGTGAGCATGCCGCCCCCACCGTGGCCGCGTTCGCGGTCGTGGTTGACCACGAAGACGAAGGCCTTAGCGGAGGGGAGTAGGCCCCAGCTCTCGCCCAGGGTCTTGAGGTTCTTGATCTGACCGTTGAAGTTGGCGGCCAGATCGGTGCCGTATTTGAAGTCGGTGACGGTGACGGTGTCGATGTAGGTGTAGCGACCCGGCTGGATGTCGGCGGATTCACCGCCTGCGCCGATCACCTCCAGGTAGGCCCTGGGGCTGCCCGCCTTGTCGAGGATGGCCTTCACATCGGTCGGGGCCATGTGCTTAGCCGCATCGATACGAAAGCCCGCCACGCCCCAGCCGAGCAGGGTCTTCATGTAGGTGGCGATCTGATCCTGCACGTAGGGAGAGCCGGTATTGAGGTCCGGCATGCCGTAGAGGGCGCCGTTCCAGACGTTGTTGCTGTCACCGTAGTTGGTGATGTCGCCGCTGTGGTGGAAGTCGTTGTAGCCGAACTGGGGATACTGGTACTGCCCCGCGTTGTAGCTGCCGCCACCGGTGGCGGTGCCGGAGCCCGATGCCAGCTGGTTGAAGACGGCGTCGGCATAGACCTTGACCCCGGCTGCGTTGCAGCGGGCGATCATGCTTCTGAGTTCCGCCTCGCTACCGCCGAAGCTGTTGAAATTCTTGAAGCTGACGGGTTGGTAGACGGTCCACCAGACCTGGCTGCCTTGCTTGTGTTCGGCGGGTGGGGTGATCTGGACGCCCCCGAACCCCTTGGGCCCGAGCACGGTTTCGCACTCGTTGGCGATGTCGTTGAACTTCCATTGGAACAGGTGAACCATGACCCCTTCGGCGGTGGCAGTGTGGCTGAAAGAGCCGAGTGCCGCCGTCAGCAGGGCGGTTCGAAGCAGTGTGCTGTGCATGACGATTTTCCCTTCGATCTTGTTATTGACATATCACTGTCGTGTAGTCGAACGGACAACAAACAACCTCGTTCAGCTCAGTAGCATTCATGAAATCGCAGTGGTTGAAAATCGAACAGCCTGAATTAATTAAGAAATGTGAATGAAAATGCTTTCATGGCCCCTAGCGATGCAGGTGGCGAAAGAGAGGGCAAGAGCTGGGGACACGCAGGGAGTGTGGGATCAGGGGAGTGGCAGAGCAATGAACAGGGGCCCAGCAGGGCCCCATGAGTATTCAGGCGTCGGATTCCTGCGGCAAGGCCCGGGCCTTGTCACGGCGCCTTGGCAACATGCGCTTCACCAGATTGCTGCGCTGGCGCCAGGAGGTGAACAGGATGGCCAGCAGGTGCAGCGCTATCATGCCCTGCAGGGCCCAGGTACACCAGATGTGCCAGTCGTCCGCTCCCAGCTCGAACCCCATCTCGGTATTCTGGAACCAGCCGGTGCCGGCGGTGGCCAGGATCAGCAGCCAGAGCGTCCAGACCGCCAGCTTGCCGCTGCCGTGGTGACCGGGGGCCGGTGGCGTGCGCTCGCGCAGCTCCACCGCTTGCTGGCGAAAATCTTCCCGGCTTGGGATGAGGGCTCGCAACCGGGCATGGCCCTTGGCAAACGAGAGCCCCCACGCCAGGCGCAGGCTGATCAGGGCAATGGCCAGGTAACCCAGCCGCTCGTGCCACTCCTCGCCCGCCTCGTTGAGCCAGAGGTTGCCGATACAGATGGCCGCCACACCCCAGTGGGTGAGGCGGACCAGACTATCCCAGTGGAAGGGATCAGCCTTTTTGCTTGGCATATTTGTGGTACTCCTTCTTCAGGTCGTTGACCTTGGCCAGGTGCTCGCGCGCCTTGGCTTCGTCACCTGCCTTGAGGGCTGCCAGGCTGGCATCCAGTTCGGTCTGCACTTCGTTCATGCCTTCCAGGAACTTCTCTTTCTTGGCGGCCGGCATGTTCTTCTGCTTGGCGATGTCGAACTGCGCCTTCATCTCGTTGATGTATTTTTCCATGGTGGCGGCATCGTCGGCCTTGACCGCCTGCTTGTAGTTGAAGCCGATCTTCTTCATCGGCTGTTCCAGCTCACCGGCCATGGCGGGCAGGGTCATCAGGCCAAACATCAGGGGCAGCAACAGGGGGCGAACAGTTTTCAACATGGGATTTCCTTATTTAAACGACATGCTTATCGATCTTGTGTGGCTTCTTATGAACCCTTGTTCGGATTCATCACAGGCATGATGCCATGACAGTGCGTGAACTGTTTGTGAATATTGCTGTTTTTTGTCACAAAGGGTAACAGGGAAGGGGGAGATGTAAGGAAGTTGCTGAGCCAAGCGAACCAGGCCATTCGAGCCATCTGCCGGGCTGCGTGACCGCGAGATAACGCCAGATGAAGAGAGGGCCCTTGCGGGCCCTGTTCATTACTGCTGCTGTTCACGCTCGATGGCGCGCCAGCCGATGTCGTGGCGGTAGAAGACGCCGTCCCACTTGATGCGACCCGCCAGCTGATAGGCCCGTTTTTGCGCTTCGGCCACGCTGTGGCCGAGGGCAGTGGCGCACAGCACGCGGCCGCCGGCGGTCACCACGGTATCGCCTTCCAGCTGCGAGCCGGCGTGGAAGACCTTCTCGCCGCTCGCCTCTTCCACCGGCAGGCCGCTGATGGGCTTGCCCTGCTGGTAGTCACCGGGGTAGCCGCCGGCCGCCAGCACCACGCCGATGGCGACGCGGGGGTCATAGATGGCTTCGACCTGATCCAGCTTGCCGGCGCAGGCCGCCAGGCAGAGCTCCACCAGATCGGAGCGCATGCGCAGCATGATGGGCTGGGTCTCGGGATCGCCGAAGCGGCAGTTGAACTCGATCACCTTGGGGTTGCCCTGGCCGTCGATCATCAGACCGGCGTAGAGGAAACCGGTGTAGACGTTGCCCTCGGCCGCCATGCCGCGCACGGTCGGCATGATCACCTGCTCCATCACCTTGCGGTGCACGTCGGCCGTGACCACGGGGGCGGGGGAGTAGGCGCCCATGCCGCCGGTGTTGAGGCCGGTATCGCCATCGCCGACCCGTTTGTGATCCTGGCTGGTGGCCATCGGCAGCACGTGCTCGCCGTCCACCATGACGATGAAGCTCGCCTCTTCCCCGTCCAGAAACTCCTCGATCACCACCCGGGCCCCGGCGTCGCCAAAGGCGTTGCCGGAGAGCATGTCGCGGACCGCCTCTTCCGCTTCGCTCAGGGTCATGGCAACGATGACCCCCTTGCCGGCGGCCAGGCCGTCAGCCTTGATGACGATGGGGGCGCCTTTCTCGCGCAGGTAGGCCAGCGCCGGCTCCACCTCGGTGAAGTTCTGGTACTCGGCGGTCGGGATGGCGTGGCGGGCCAGAAAATCCTTGGCAAACGCCTTGGATCCTTCCAGCTGGGCGGCGGCGGCGGTCGGGCCGAAGATGGCCAGCCCCTCGGCGCGGAATGCATCGACCACCCCTTTCACCAGCGGCGCTTCCGGCCCGACGATGGTCAGACCGATGCGCTGCTCCTTGGCAAACGCCAGCAGGGCCGGTATGTCGGTGGCGGAGATGGCCACGTTCTCGATGCTCCCTTCGTGGGCGGTGCCGGCATTGCCGGGGGCGACGAAGACCCGGGTCACCAGAGGGGATTGCTTGGCCTTCCAGGCCAGGGCGTGTTCACGGCCGCCGTTGCCAATGATCAGTACTTTCATCGTATCGCTCGCTTCTATTCGGGGTCACGGGCGGGCTTGGGGCCTGCGCCGGTGAAAATAGCCAGGTGAAAAGAGACAACAAAAGGGCCGCCGGCGGCGGCCCTGATCCATCAGTGACGGAAGTGGCGCATGTTGGTGAACAGCATGCACATGCCGTGTTCGTTGGCGGCGTCGATCACCTCCTGATCGCGCATCGAGCCACCGGGCTGGATGACGCAGGAGATGCCGGCGGCCGCTGCGGCGTCGATGCCGTCGCGGAACGGGAAGAAGGCATCGGAGGCCATGACGGAACCCGCCACGGTCAGCCCTTCATCTTCGGCCTTGATGCCGGCGATCTTGGCCGAGTAGACGCGGCTCATCTGGCCGGCGCCGACGCCGATGGTCTGGCCGTCTTTGGCATAGACGATGGCGTTGGATTTGACGAACTTGGCCACCTTCCAGCAGAACAGCAGGTCGTTCAGTTCGGCCTCGGTGGGCTGACGCTTGCTGACCACCTTCAAATCCCCCAGCGTCACCATGCCAAGGTCGCGCTCCTGCACCAGCAGGCCGCCGTTGACGCGCTTGAAGTCAAAGCCTTGCGCCGGCGCGGTCCACTGACCGCACTCGAGCAGCCGCACGTTCTGTTTGGCGGCGACCGCGTCGCGGGCAGCCTGGCTGACGGTGGGGGCGATGATCACCTCGACGAACTGGCGCTCGACGATGGCCTTGGCGGTGGCACCATCCAGTTCACGGTTGAAGGCGATGATGCCGCCAAACGCGGAGGTGGGGTCGGTCTGCCAGGCGCGCTCGTAGGCGCTCAGCAGGTCGCTGCCGATGGCCACGCCGCACGGGTTGGCGTGCTTGACGATGACGCAGGCCGGCTGGTCGAACTCCTTGACGCACTCCAGCGCCGCGTCGGTGTCGGCGATGTTGTTGTAGGAGAGGGCTTTGCCCTGCAGCTGGACAGCGCTCGCCACCGAGCCCGGTGCGGCCTGCTCCTCGGCATAGAAGGCGGCGGCCTGATGGCTGTTCTCGCCGTAGCGCATGTCCTGCTTCTTGATGAACTGGCTGTTGAAGGTGCGCGGGAAGCGGGACTCCTCGTCACCCTCCTTGTTGTCACCGTAAGAGGGAACCATGGTGCCGAAGTAGTTGGCGATCATGCCGTCGTAGGCGGCGGTGTGTTCGAAGGCGGCAATGGCCAGATCGAAACGGGTCGCCAGTTTCAGGCTGTTGCCGTTGCCATCCATCTCGCGGATGACGCGGTCATAGTCGGCAGCCTTGACCACGATGGCCACATCTTTGTGGTTCTTGGCGGCGGAGCGAACCATGGTCGGGCCACCGATGTCGATGTTCTCGACCGCATCGGCCAGGGTACAACCGGGCTTGGCGACGGTGGCGGCGAAGGGATAGAGGTTGACCACGACCATGTCGATGGGGGAGATAGCGTGCTGGGCCATGATGGCGTCGTCTTGCTCGCGCCGGCCGAGAATGCCGCCGTGGACCTTGGGATGCAGGGTCTTGACCCGGCCATCCATCATTTCAGGGAATCCCGTGTAATCGGAGACCTCGGTCACCGGCAGACCGGCGTCGGCCAGCAGCTTGGCGGTACCGCCGGTGGAGAGCAGGGCCACGCCACGTTCGTTGAGTGCCTTGGCAAATTCCAGGATGCCAGTCTTGTCAGACACACTCAGCAGTGCACGGCGAATGGGTCGAGCTTGTTCCATCACACTATCGTCCTCAGCATAACGGGGACCGTTCCATGGGAGGCGAGGCTCAACACAGAGAGTCCCCAAATAAATGGAAGTGGGGGATTTCGCAAACCGCTCTCGCCTGAAAAACCTGCCGGCAGGCAAAAGCGTTTTAGGAAATGCCCGCTTGACGCGACGCTCTCTTGTGGGCGCGTATTCTACACAAAAAATGTGACCCGTGGTGGATTTTTTAAAGTGACAAAGCCTTGCCTGGTGCGGTGTTAAACGTTTTCTGGCTGGTTTTTGTGAAACGTTTGTCTTTTCAGTCTCTTGATGGCAAAAGGGTGGCCGCCTCCTCTTTCCCGCTGCCGGCTGGCAATCGCCGGGCAAAGGGGCGATAGTGGGGGCCGGTTGTGGCTGTGTGGCAAATTCAACGGGAGAAAAGGCATGTATCGGATCGGGGAGCTGGCCAAGGCGTGCGGGGTGAAGGCGGATACCCTGCGTTTTTACGAGAAGAATGGTCTCATCTCGCCAGGCATTCGCAACGAGTCCGGCTATCGCCTCTATGGCGAGCAGGACAAGCGGCGGCTGGAGTTCATCATCCGCGCCAAGTCGGTGGGGTTCTCGCTGGCCGACATCGGCGAGCTGCTGGATCTCGATACCAACAAGGCCAAGGTCACCTGTCAGGAGGTGAAGGCGGTGGCCGACACCAAGCTCGAACAGGTGGAGCAGAAGATCGTCGAGCTGACCCGTTTTCGCGACAACCTGCGCGAGCTCTCCAACATCTGCTGCGGCGGCCCGCGCTCGGCGGAGCACTGCGCCATCCTCGAGACGCTGGAGTCCGGCGCCCCCTCCCGTCATGAGCACCACGACCATGAGCACTGAGCTGCACCGGCCCCGGGTATCTGCCTTTCTCGCCCTCTCCCTCGACGGCTTCATTGCCGGGGAGGGGGGCGATCTGGCCTGGCTTGAGCCCTACAACGGCGACTCCCAGGAAGAGACCGGCTACAGCGCGCTGATGGCGAGCGCTGATACCCTGCTGATGGGGCGCAACAGCTACGACACTGTGCTGGCCTTTCCCGAGTGGTTTTATGGCGACAAGCCGGTGGTGGTATTGACCCACAGACCCGCCGCTCCCCGTGAGCACGTCTCCTTTCGGCAGGGGGCGCTGGCGCAGGTGCTGGACGAGCTGTGGCTGGCGGGCAGCCGCCATCTTTATCTGGATGGCGGCGAGGTGGTCAGGCAGGGGCTGCAGGCCGCGCTGGTGGACGAGCTGATCCTGTTCTGGGTGCCGGTCACCCTGGGGCGCGGGGTGCCGCTCTTTGCAGGGCCGTTGCCCGGCGCGCTGGTGCCGGTATCGAGCCGCGTGCTGCCAAGCGGGCTGGTGCGGGTCGTCTATCAACCGGCCTGAGGAGCATACCAGCCCCCTTGCAGGCGGACCGGGAGAGGTGCACAATCGGCACGTTTTTTCGCCGCCTGCCCCGGTTCCGTGGTGGCAGGGGCGATGGGCAAACACACAACTGCATCAAGGAGCCGATATGGCCAAGAAGAAGGTGACCCGGGTCACCACCGAGCCCGCCTGCGAACATCAGCGCGGCATCATTCAGGACAACCACCTCAAGGCACTGGTGACCTCCCCCCTGTTTCAGGCCCGGGTCGAACCGAGCAAGAAAGGCAAGGGCAGCTATCAGCGCAAGGCCAAGCACGGCAAACGGTGGGAGCCCGGCCAACAGCAGATGGTACGCGTCTGCTGTTGAGCGGGTTTCTGCTTTGAAACCTGTCCACGATCTTGCTGCGAGGCTGTGATCAAGGCTCATGTGCTGCTCGGAATCCTCATGTGTACTTACACACTCCGGTTCCTGCGCTGCTCTTCACCTTGCTGACAGCCTCTCGCGACAGACCGTGAACAGGTTCTTGGAACCAAAACAATCAGGGCGCCAATGGCGCCCTGATTGTTTCTCTATTCGTTGGTGCTGATTCACTCTCTTGCCGCAAGAGAGTGAACCCGTGCTCACTCGTCCATAAAGAGCTCGAGCAGCACGTTGAGATAGCGATGGCCGAGGGGGGTGAGCTGCCAGCTGTCGCCAAGATCCTCGATCAGCTCCTTGCTCTGGGCGATGGTCAGCATGGTCTCTACCCGTTCCAAGCCAAGGCCGGTGTAGGCCTCGAACTCCGCCTTGGGGGCCGGTTCAAACAATCTGAACCGGTTCATGAAGTACTCGAGCGGCAGATCGTCTGCAGTCACTTGCCACTGCTCGTCCAGATAGGGGCGGCTCGGGTCCAGATAGCCTTTCGGGTGCTTCACCTTGGCGGTGCGCAGGATCTGCTGGTTGGCGAGATCCGTCACCTTGCCGTGGGCGCCGCAGCCGATCCCCAGATAGTCGCCGAAGCGCCAGTAGTTGAGGTTGTGGCGGCACTGGTAGCCCGCCTTGGCATAGGCCGAGATCTCGTACTGCTGATAGCCGTGGGCGGTGAGCATGGCGTGGCCCTGCTCGTAGATGTCCCACAGGGTGTCATCCTCCGGCAGGGTGGGCGGCTTGGAGGCGAACGCCGTGTTCGGCTCTATGGTGAGCTGATACCAGGAGAGGTGCGGCGGTGCGCAGTCGATGGCCTGCTGCAGATCCGAGAGCGCGTCCGCCAGGCTCTGATCCGGCAGGCCGTGCATCAGATCCAGGTTGAAGGTGGGAAGCTTGATGGCGTGAGCCAGTGCAGCGGCCTTGCGCGCCTCTTCCGGGCCGTGAATGCGGCCGAGCCGGGTCAGCTTCTCCTGCTGGAAGCTCTGCACCCCGATGGAGATGCGGTTGATGCCGGCCCGCTGGAAGCCGGCGAACTTGTCCGCCTCCACTGTGCCTGGGTTGGCCTCCATGGTGATCTCGCAGTCCGCGGTGAGTTCGATGCGCGCGCGCACCCCGTCCAGCAGCGCCTGCATGGCCTCCAAGGAGAGCAGGCTCGGCGTGCCGCCACCGATAAAGATGGAAGAGAGGGGACGCCCCTGGGCCCAGTGCAGGTCTTGCTCCAGATCCTCCAGCAGGGCAGCCACGTACTCGAGGTGGGGCAGCTCTCCCTTCTGGGCGTGGGAGTTGAAGTCGCAGTAGGGGCACTTCTGGACACACCAGGGCACGTGAATATAGAGGGAGAGGGGCGGCAGTTGCAGCATGGGGTTTCCAGTATTCAAAAAATCACCAGGGGTCGGGTTGCCCTTGTCGTCGATGACAACGGGCCGGGGCGCCGCGAACGAAACGGGGGCCGACGGCCCCCATTGTAGATGACAACGCGGCGGGAGACAGCGCTTTAGTTGACCGCCGCCAGGGCCGCTTTCAGCTTGGCCAGCGCCTGACCACGATGGCTGAGCTGGTTCTTGAGCTCGGCCGGCATCTGGGCCGAGGTGCAGTCGTGATCCGGCACGAAGAACACCGGATCATAGCCAAAGCCGTGCTGGCCGCGCGGCTCGTCGATGATCATCCCTTCCCAGCTGGCCTGGCAGATGATGGGGGTGGGATCGTCGGCGTGGCGCATGTAGACCAGCACGCACCAGAAACGGGCGCTCTTGAGATACTCGGGGGCCCCTTTCAGCTCGCCCAGCAGCTTGTCGATATTGTCCTTGTCGCTGGCACCCTCACCGGCAAAGCGGGCGGAGTAGACGCCGGGACGGCCGTGCAGCAGATCCACTTCCAGGCCGGAGTCGTCGGCAACCGCCGGCAGGCCGGTGATGCGGGCGGCGTGGCGGGCCTTGATGATGGCATTCTCGACGAAGGTGGTGCCGGTCTCTTCGGCATCGGAGACCGCAAACTCGCTCTGTGGGATCACCTGGATCTTCATATCGGCCAGCATGGCGGCCAATTCCTTCACCTTTTTCTGGTTCCCTGTTGCCAGGACAAGCTTGTTCATCGAGCACCTCCGCAAAAATAATCTGCGCATTCTATGCGGGGCTGACGCCCAGGAAAAGCGCCAATTGCCCTGGACCACCCTCACCGGGGTCATGGCAAGATGTGAATAAAATGAATGTTTCCTGAATGGAATAACAGAAGTGATTAAATACCATTTCAATTCATTACTGTGAGCCAGTAGACTCGCGCCCCAATCTATTTTCCCCATGCCACGAGGTGACTGATGCCATTGATTCTTTTGCTTGTCCTACTGGTGCTGTTCAGTCCGCTGGCCATCGACATCTACCTGCCCGCCATCCCGCAGATGGCCGAGCAGCTGGGGGCCGAGGTGACTCTGATGCAGGGCACCATCACCTGGTTCCTGTTCAGCATGGGACTGGGACAACTGCTGGTGGGGCCGCTGGCCGATCGCTACGGCCGCAAGCCCATCGCCCTGGGCGGTGTGCTGCTCTACGGTCTGAGCGCCCTGGGTGCCGGCTTTGCCGCGAGCCTGGGCGAGCTGATGCTGGCGCGGGTGCTGCAAGGCTTCGGTGCCTGTGCCACCTCGGTGGCCGCCTTCTCGGTGGTGCGTGACAGCTACGGCCCCAAGAAGAGCGGTCAGATGATCTCCTACCTGAACGGTGCCATCTGCTTTATTCCGGCGCTGGCCCCCTTGCTCGGTGGCTGGCTCACCGCCAAGGCGGGCTGGTCTGCCAACTTCTGGTTCATGGCCGGTTATGCGGTCATCGTCGGTAGCTGGCTGTTGTGGCGGATGCCGGAAACCCGTCCGGAAGAGACCAGCAGCAGCGGCCCGCTCATCAGCTGGTCGCGCTACAGCCCGGTGCTGCGCTCCCCGAGCTTCCTGTTCAACGCGACGCTGTGCATGCTGGCGATGGCGGTGATCCTGGCCTATGTCACCGCGGCGCCGGTGCAACTGATGGTGAAGCTGGGGCTGGACATGAGCGGCTTCAGCTACTGGTTCACCGCCAACGCGGCACTCAACATCCTGGCCTGCTTCCTGGCGCCGCGCTTTATCGCCAAGGTGGGGCCAAGACGCACCCTGCGCATCGGCCTGCTGGTGCTGCTGCTCTCCGCCATCGCCTTGACTCTGGCCATGCACATCGAGCATCCGCTGGCCATGATGGGCCCGGTGTTCCTCTCCAGCATCGGCTTTGCCATGATCCTGGGCGCCGCCGCCGGCATGGCGCTGGCACCGTTTGGCCACTGCGCCGGCACCGCCGCCGCCCTGCTCGGTCTGTTCCAGATGAGCGGCTCAGGTGCGCTGGTAGGCTTCATCGGCGTGCTGATGCACGATCCGCTCAGCCAGCTGGCGCTGCACATGTGGCTGCTGCTGCCCCCCTTGCTGATGCTGATGACCCGCCAGGGCCGGCGCTTGTGTTTGCAATAAATCCTGTGCTCTGATGGGCACACTCAGGGGGCCTTGGGCCCCCTTCTCTATTTGGCAGGCAAGGGTTTGCCTGCACCCCGTGACACAGCTACCCGTGGAGAAAACCGGATGAGCCACACAATCAATGCCGCCCTGGTGGGCTACGGCTTTGCAGGCCAAACCTTTCACGCCCCGTTTCTGACCAGCACGCCCGGGCTCTCCCTCGGCTGGGTGGTGAGCCGCGATGCCGCCAAGGTGCAGGCCGAGCTACCCGGTTGCCGGGTCGGTTCGCTGGCCGAGGTGCTGGCGGACCCGTCGGTCGACCTGGTGGTGATCGCCACCCCCAACGACACCCATGCCCCCATCGCCCGTGAGGCCCTGCTGGCCGGCAAGCACGTGGTGATCGACAAGCCGTTCGCCCTGGATCTGGCCGAGGCGAAGGCGCTGGTCGAGCTGGCGGAGAAGCAGCAGCGGCTGCTCAGCATTTTCCACAACCGGCGCTGGGACGGTGACTTTCTCACCGTGCGCCGCCTGCTGGCGAAGGGGACGCTCGGTCAGGTTGCCCAGTTCGAATCCCACTTCGATCGCTATCGTCCCGAGGTGCGTCAGCGCTGGCGCGAGGCGGGCGGTCCGGGTTCCGGTCTCTGGTTCGATCTCGGCCCCCACATCCTCGATCAGTCGCTCCAGCTGTTCGGTCAGCCGGACTGGTTGCAGGCGGATCTGGCCCAGCAGCGCCCCGGTGCCCTGGCGGATGACTACTTCCACGTGGTGCTCGGCTATGGCGAGATGCGGGTCGTGCTGCACGGCAGCTGCCTGGTGTCGGCCACCATGCCGCGTTTCGTCATCCACGGCAGCGAGGGCTCCTTCATCAAGTTCGGCATGGATGTGCAGGAGGAGCAGCTCAAGCTCGGCAAGCGGCCGCCGGCGGCAGACTGGGGAGTGGACAGCGAACCCGGCCAGCTCAGCCGGATCTGCGACGGTCAGCTACAGCAGCAGAGCGTGGCTGGCGAGGCGGGGGACTACGGTGCCTACTATCGCGGCGTCTGCGCCGCCATCCGTGGGGAGGGGGAGAACCCGGTGCCGGCCGGCGAGGCGCTGGCGGTGATGGCGCTGCTGGACCTGGCTCGCGACAGCGCTCGCGAGGGTAAGCGGCTGGCTTGTCAGATCCTGTCTGATTGAGGCGCAGCCCGCACGGGGTTGTCGGCTCAATGCAGTAGCCGTTTATTGCCAGCAACCACGGGGCCTGTGGCGTTTTATTGTACAAAACTGCGCCGTTTACAGTGTTTTGTATTAATGTTTGTCGTTGTAGTAGTTCTTTTCATCCAGCCAACGAGAAAATATCATTGTGATACTCGTTTTCATTGGGCGCGTATGGGGATATATTTCGCGCGCCTCTTGGCTCCCGGCATATGGGTTTTTCACCGGGTGAAAGGACGCACTGTGATGGTTGTACCAACCATCTCTCCATATTTTTCTGAGGGTATGCACATGAACAAAGTACTGGTAGCCGGTATCCTGGGTCTGATGTTGACCGCTTGTGGTCAGAAAGAAGAAGCCGCCGCTCCGGCCGCTACTCCGGCCGCCGACGTTGCTGCAACTGTTGAGAAAGCCGCTAGCGAAGCCACCTCTACCGTAGAGAAGGCCGCTTCCGAAGCGACTGCAACCGTTGAGAAGGCTGCCGCTGACGTAGCCACCAAGGCGGAAGCCGCAGTGAGCGATGCCAAGGCCAACTAAGCCTGCACCTCATCTGAAGAACGGGCCCGAAGGCAACTTCGGGCCCGTTTTTTTATGTCCGCTCCTCGCCTTTGACGGGGTCTTCGCCGGCAAGAGAACCGGCTAGAGTGCCGGGTTGAGGCGCGCGGTGAGGATATGATCCTCCCAGCGGCCATTGATCATCAGGTAGTCTTTGGCGTACCCCTCCCGCTCGAAGCCGAGCCGCTCTAGCAGGGCGCCGCTGCGCAGATTCGACGGCATGTAGCCGGCCATGATGCGGTGCAGGCCGTGTTCCCGGAACAGGTAGTCGATGCCGGTTTCGACGATTTCCTGCATCAGCCCCTGTCCCTGGTGGGCCTGGTCGATGGCGTAACCCAGATGGCAGGCCTTGAAGGCGCCCATCAGGATGTTGGTGAAGTTGCAGGTGGCGATCACCTGCTCACCATGGGGATCGAGCGCCACCAGATGCACCCCGCTGCCATTGAAGAACTGGCCGTAGCTGTCGCGCAGCCGGCCGTGCCAGTGGCTCAGGGTGTAGAAGCTCTCGTCCCGGCTGGGCTCCCAGGGGGCGAGGTGGGCGCGGTTGCGCAGATAGAAATCCAGCATCAGGTCGGCCCGCTCGGGGGGCAGTATGGTGAGCTGGCAGCGGGCCGTGCACAGGTGTGGCAGCGCCATCAGTGATCCCTCTGTCTGAGCCACTCATCGCGCAGCAGGCTGTAGTGAACGTGATCCACGATGCGGTCGGCCAGCCGCTCGGCACGGCGGGTGATCCCCTCCTGCTGCATGCCGAGGCGCTCGCAGACGGCCCGGCTGGGCTCGTTGTCGGTGGCGGCGCTGATCTCCACCTTCTCCATCCCCATCTCCTCGAAGGCGTGATGGATCAGGGCCTGGCAGGCGCGGGTGATGATGCCGTTGCCCTGCCAGCGCTCGGCCAGCCAGTAGCCGATGCTGACCTTGGCCAGCGCCCGGTCGATCTGGTTGTAGCCGATGACGCCGACCACTTCCCCCTGATACTCGATGGCGGTGGTCAGCCCTTCGCCGCGGGCAAACTTCTCGATGGCATGGCGGATGAAGGTGGCGCTGTCGGCGGGCTGCTGAATGTAGGGCGGCCAGGGCAGCCACTGGGTCAGGTAGTCGCGGTTCTCCCGACACAGGGCAAAGAGTTCGCTGGCCATGTCGGGCTGCAGGAACAGCAGCGCCAGCTCGTCGTCCAGTTGCCATGAAAACATCCGCACCTCCCCTCCAGTCAGAGCCCGACGCGGGCCGCCAAACCGCCAATGTAGCCAATCAACCCCTTGTACGCCAAGGGTTTTCCATCTGTTCTTGCGCCCCGCCATCCCCATATGGAGGGGCGGTTGGTGGCAGCCAGAAAGCGCCTGGCCATTGTTCGGCTTTTTTTGGTGTTATTCGCCATTTTGAACTCTTCTCACGCTACCAAACAGGGGCAACAGCAGATCCTGCTATGGGTTTGTGCTGCTCTGTCACATATGACAGGCAGCAATCTTGAGCGTGCCAACTAGTGTAGGAGCGCCGGGCAACGGACCCGACGTGTAATCTTCATCGACTTAAGGAAAAGACGGATGAACAAAGTCTATTTGGCCGTGGTATTGGCCTGCTGGGGAAGCGCAGCGCTGGCTGCAGAACAGGTGAATGTGCATCAGGTTGCGGGCATTCAGGGGGCGCCGAGCGGCGCTGCCGGTGTGAGCGCACTGGCAGGGGATGGCGAGTTTCGTCAGGTGCGGGCGGTCAAGCTGCCCAACGGTCAGCAGCGGGTGCGTTATGAGCAGACCTGGCACGGGATCCCGGTGTGGGGCCAGGTGCTGGTGGCCGAGCAGTCCCTCGGCGGGCAGATAAGCCAGGTTTCCGGCCAGATCCTGCGCCAGATCGATGCCGACGTGGCCAGTCCGACCGCCGCCCTGTCGCCGGCCGATGCCGCCAGCAAGGCGCGGGCCGGGGCCAAGGGCAGCAACGAGCGGGTCAAGCTGTTCGTGATGCAGGATGAGGCCGGTCAGGCCCGCCTGGTCTATCTGGTCTCCTGGCTGGCGGCGAGCGATGAGCCGAGCCGCCCCTTCGTGGTGATCGATGCCCAGAACGGCAGCGAGCTCAAGCGCTGGGAAGGGATCAACCACAAGGACGCCACCGGCCCGGGTGGCAACGTCAAGACCGGCAAATATTTCTACGGCGCCGACTTCGGCCCGCTGCTGGTGGACGACAACTGCCGGATGACCAGTCCGAACGTGGACACCCTCAACATGAATCACGCCACCACGGGCGGCGCCATTCATCAGTTCACCTGCCCGGAGAACACGGTCAAGGAGATCAACGGCGCCTACTCGCCGCTCAACGACGCCCACTACTTCGGCAACGTGGTGTTCGACATGTATCGCAACTGGTACAACACGGCGCCGCTGACTTTCAAGCTGAAGATGCGGGTGCACTACAGCCGCAACTACGAGAACGCCTTCTGGGACGGCAGCCAGATGACTTTCGGTGACGGCGCCACCACCTTCTATCCGCTGGTGAGCCTGGACGTGGCGGCCCACGAGGTGAGCCACGGCTTCACCGAGCAGAACTCCGGGCTGGTCTACTCCGGTCAGTCGGGCGGCATCAACGAGGCCTTCTCCGACATGGCGGGGGAAGCGGCCGAGAACTTCATGAAGGGCAGCAACGACTGGCTGGTGGGCGCCCAGATCTTCAAGGGCAACGGCTCGCTGCGCTACTTCGAGGATCCGACCCGGGACGGCAGCTCCATCGGCCATGCCAGCGACTACTACGATGGCATCGACGTGCACCACAGCTCCGGTGTCTACAACCGCGCCTTCTACCTGCTGGCCAACACCAGCGGCTGGAATACCCGCAAGGCCTTCGAAGTGTTCGTGCTGGCCAACCGCCTCTACTGGGGTGCCAACACCACCTTCGATCAGGGCGCCTGCGGCGTGACCAAGGCCGCCACCGATCTGGGCTACAGCGTGACCGACGTGGCGGCTGCCTTTACCACGGTCGGGGTCAATGCTACCTGTGGCGGCACCACGCCGCAGCCGGGTAGCGTGCTGCAAAACGGGGTGCCGGTGAGCGGTCTCTCCGCCGCCAAGGGTGGCAAGCTGAACTTCACCATCGACGTGCCGGCGGGCAAGAGCCAGCTGGTGATCGCCAGCAGTGGCGGTACCGGCGATGCGGATCTGTATGTGAAGTTCGGCAGCGTGCCGACCAGCAGCAGCTATGACTGCCGCCCCTACAAGAGCGGCAACGCCGAGACCTGCACCCTGAACTCGCCCAAGGCGGGGACCTGGAACGTGCAGCTGAGCGCCTACAGCGCCTTCTCTGGGGTGACCCTCAAGGCCAGTTACTGAGCCTGAGCCACTGCAAATAGAGAGGGAGCGCCGGACTTGTCCGGCGCTTTTTTTATGCGGATTTGCCCGCCCAGCGCCGGGCCAGGGTACGGGCGGCCTCCAGTACCCGCTCCTTGGCGGGATTGGGCCGTTTTCCACTGCGCCAGGCCATCATCACATCCCAGTGATCCGGCGGCAGATCCACCACGTCCAGTTGCACCAGCCGGCCGAACTCCAGATCCCGGGCGATGGCGAGCGCCGGCATCAGGGTGATGAAGCCGTGCTCCAGCGCCAGCTCCCGCGCCGCGCTGGCGGGCTGGATGGCGTGCAGCGGGCTCGCCACCTGGCGCAGCAGGCGCAACTGCAGGATCAGCTCGTCGCAGCCGGTACCCCACTGCTGGGGGGCCAGCCGCTCGTTGGCGATGTCCTGCAGGGTCAGCCCCTGCCGCCCGGCCAGCGGATGGGTGGCACAGGCCACCGCTATGATGGGGGAGCGATAGAGCAACTCGAGCTGGATGCCGGCGATGGCCGGGCACTTGAGGATGAAGCCGACGTCGGTCTCGCCGGTCAGCAGCTCCTGCATGATGATACCGGAGTGATCCGTGTTGCAGCGGATCTCGAAGGTCTCGTCGACCAGTGCCAGCAGCAGGGGGCCGAACACCACGGTCGTCAGGGAGGGCAGGCAGGCGAGCCGGATGCGCGGCAGCGCCGGCGCTCCCTGCATCGCCAGGCGACCCCCTTCCAGCGCACTCAGTGCCGCACTCGCGGCAGGCAGGAACTGCTCGCAGGCCGGGGTGGGGGTGGCGCCGCGCCGATGGCGGCGAAACAGGGGCTGGCCCAGATCCTGTTCCAGCACGGCGATCCGCTGGCTCACCATGGGTTGTGACCAGCCGCGCACGGCGGCTGCCTTGCTGAAGCTGCCGCGATTGACCACATCCAGCAGCAATTGCAGATCGTCGAGGGTCATAGCCATAACATAATCCAATATAAAATATAGCCAGTTGTCGGCTACCACTATATCTGGCGTCCTTCCAGAATAGCAGTATCAATCGTTGTGCTTTGGCATATTGCCATATCGGTTCAGGGGCTTGTTGCACCTTGAGCCCGTTTGGTGACGGCGTCATTCGGGCGATGAGACGAATTAATCGGAATGTCATCAGAAAGCAGGGGACGGGTAGTCATGGTGGAGCGGGCGAGGCGGTTGGGGCGGTGGTTTTTGGCGTTGGATTCCCTGTTGGTGATCCTGGGGTTCTTCGTGGTGATGCCCATGATCAGCCTGCGCTTCGTGGATCAACTCGGCTGGGCGGCCGGGGTGGTGGGACTGGCGCTGGGATTGCGCCAGCTGACCCAGCAGGGGCTGGGCATTCTGGGCGGCTCGCTGGCGGACAAGTTCGGCGCGCGGCCGCTCATCGTGGGCGGCATGCTGCTGCGGGCGGCGGGGTTTGCCAGCCTGGCCTATGCCCAGAGCGGGCTGGAGTTGATCCTCTCTTGCGTCATCTCGGGACTGGGAGGCTGTCTGTTCGATCCGCCCCGCGCCGCCTTGGTGATCAAGTTCACCCGGCCCCGACAGCGGGGGCGCTACATCTCGTTGCTGATGATGCTGGAGAGCGCCGGCGCCGTGGTGGGGGCCCTGCTCGGCAGCTGGCTGCTCAACTTCGACTTCGAATATGTCTGCCTGCTGGGGGCCGGCCTGTTTGTCTGCGCCGCCCTGTGCAACCTGCTGATCCTGCCCGCCTACAAGCTCTCGGTGCGGCCGACCCCGATCCGCGCTGGTCTCGGCCAGGTGCTGGCCGACAAGGCGTTCTGCCGGCTGGTGCTGATCCTGAGCGGCTACTACGCGCTCTGGGTCCAGGTGATGCTGATCTTCCCCATCCTGGTCAAGCAGATGGCGGGCACCACCACGGCGGTGGGTTGGATGTATACCCTGGAGACCGCCATCTCGCTGGCGCTGCTCTATCCGCTGGCGCGCTATGGCGAGCGCCACTTCAAGCTGGAGAGCCGCTTGATGGCGGGGGTGCTGCTGATGACCACCGGCATCGGGCTGGTGGCCTTTGCCAACACCCTGCCCGCGGTGTTCATGCTGCTGGCCTGCTTCTATCTGGGGATCGTCATCGCCGAACCGGCGCGGGAGACGCTGATGACCAAACTGGCGCAGCCGGGGGCGCGCGGCAGCTACATGGGCTTCAGCCGGCTGGGGCTGGCGCTGGGGGGCATGACGGGTTACGTGGGAGGCGGCGCGCTGCATGACTACGCCATGCTGCAAGGTCAGCCCTGGTTACCCTGGCTGGTGCTGGGCACGGTCGGGGTGACGACCTTGCTGCTGCTGGTGAACTGCTTTCACCGCGAGCCGAGTCTGGCGCGGGTCAACATCTGACGGGCAATAAAAAACCGGCCGCTGGGCGGCCGGTAAAAAATACAGTAGGCAATTCAGGGAAGACTTAGAAGTTGTACTGCAGGGCCACGGCGACCACGTCGTCGGTGTTCTTGCCCAGCGAGTTGGTGTGGGTACCGTTGACGTTGTCCAGCAGGTTGATCTTGTAATCAACGTAGGCGTTGAAGTTGTCGGTGAAGTTGTACCAGGCACCGATGGAAACGTACTCGGTGGCGGTGTCATCGATGCCGCGAGCGTTGTCCTTCACGTCGGTGCGCAGGTAGGCCAGGGACGGCTTGAACTTGCCGAAGGCATACTGGGCGACGGCTTCGTAGCCATCCATCTTCTCGGCGTAGCCGTTGAAGGTGCTGACGTACATGTGGTCTTCACCGTGGGAGTAGGTGGCGGCCAGGTAGAGGTCGCCGACGGCGTACTTGGCACCGACACCGTACAGCTTGGCATCGCGGTCACCACCGAAGGCGGCGTTGGCAGCTTGCTCGTCGGTCTTGCCAGCCTGGTTGTAGGCGGTACCCAGGCTCAGGCCCATGTCGAAGTCATAGTTGGCGGACACGGCGAAGCCTTCAGCGGAACCCTTCGGATTCCAGGTGCTGTTGGCGCCAGTCAGGTTGGAGCGATCGGCGTTCTGCGGATCGTTGTTGCCGGTGAACTGGGCACCCAGGGTCAGGCCCTGATAGGTGTAGATGTACTGGGCCAGGCCGTTGGTACGACCGGTACCGAATATTTCGGTGTCCTTGCCCAGACCGTCACCACCCCACTCTGGCAGCACGTCGGTGTAGTTGTTCACGGCTTTGGTGAACAGACCATCCTGACGGCCGTAGCTGAAGGCACCGAAACGATCGTGCTTGATGCCGGCGTAGGCATAACGCAGCTCGTCGTTGTCGGAGCCGGAGACCGGCAGGTTGTATTCAGCGAAGCCGAACGCGGTCAGCTCGTTGTCGATCTTGGTTTCGCCGGCAACGTGCAGACGCAGGTAGCTCTGGTCACCTTCAGAACCGTTGTCATCAGTGCCGTAGTACATGCCTTGAGCGCGACCACCGATGTCGAGTTTGGTGTCGTTCTGGTTGTAGACGGTAGCGGCTTGCGCACCACCGGCCAGCAGCACGCTGGAAATGGCCATGGTCAATGCTGTCTTTTTCATTGTTCGTTCCTCTGGTGTAAACACTGTCGGACCTGTGCTCGGCCCTGTTGATCGGTTTCTGTTCCGATGCCCCAGAGTAGATCTGCGAACCTTGATAGAAA
This sequence comes from Aeromonas sp. Y318-1, assembly GCF_027706125.1. Classification (NCBI taxonomy): domain Bacteria; kingdom Pseudomonadati; phylum Pseudomonadota; class Gammaproteobacteria; order Aeromonadales; family Aeromonadaceae; genus Aeromonas; species Aeromonas sp. Y318-1. The sequence continues at coordinate 14,412 of NZ_JAPDCM010000014.1, read as the reverse complement.
CTGAAGCGCACAAGGATTAATTAATGATTTGACCTGAAAAGCAGGCATAAAAAACGGCCCGAACAGGGCCGTTTGCGTGTTTGTGGAATTAAATGCTGGTTAGAGCATCATGCCACCGAAGAAGAAGCCCAGCGCCACGGCGATGGCGATGGTGGCAACACCCGGTACGAAGAAGGGGTGATTGAATACCGCCTTGCCGATACGGGTGGAGCCGGTGTCGTCCATTTCGACCGCGGCCAGCAGGGTCGGGTAGGTCGGCAGCACGAACAGGGCGCTCACGGCGGCGAAGGAGGCGATGGCGGTCAGCGGGCTGACACCCAGTGCCAGAGCTGCCGGCATCAGGGCCTTGGTGGTGGCGCCTTGTGAGTAGAGCAGCATGGCGGCAAAGAACAGCACCACGGCCAGCAGCCAGGAGTACTGGTTCAGCAGGTCGCCGGCGATCAGCTGGATGGTGTCCATGTTGCCTTTCACGAAGACGTTGCCCAGCCAGGCCACGCCCAGTACGCAGATACAGGCGGACATACCGGACTTGAAGGTCGGCATGTTGGTGACCTGGGTGGCGTCCAGCTTGCAGACCAGGGTCATGATGGTGGCCGCGGCCAGCATGATGCCCATGATGGCGCCATCACGGGGGATCGGCGGGTTGGCGATCAGGCCCACTTTACCGGAGATGGCGGTGGCGTAGGCCATCACGGCCACGATGGCGGCGATGAAGATCCAGACCGACACCTTGGCGTAAGGCTTGAGCTCCAGCTTGGTGGTACCGCGCAGCTTGATCAGCCCTTTGGCCTTGCGCTCCAGGTAGACTTCGTCCTGGTCGAGCGGCTTGCCCAGCATGTTGGCGACGAAGGCACCGAGGATGCAGGCGATGAAGGTGGAGGGGATGCAGATGGCCAGCAGAGTCAGGTAATCCACGCCAAACGGCTCAAGCATGCCGGAGAAGGCAACCACGGCCGCAGAGATGGGCGAGGCGGTGATGGCGATCTGGGAGGCGATGACGGCGATGGAGAGCGGACGGGATGGGCGAATCCCCTGTTCCTTGGCCACTTCGGCGATCACCGGCAGGGTGGAGAACGCGGTGTGACCGGTACCGGCCAGCATGGTCATCAGATAGGTGACGACCGGGGCGGCGAAGGTGATGTATTTGGGGTTCTTGCGCAGGGCCTTCTCGGCCAGGGAGACCAGATAGTCCATGCCACCGGCCAGTTGCATACAGGCAATGGCGCAGATGACGGACGCGATGATCATGATCACGTCCCAGGGGATGTAGGTGACCAGCTGGTCGCTGGGAATTGGCATCCCCAGACCCCAGGTCAGTACCAGTACCCCCAAACCACCGGCAAAGCCGATGCCGATGCTGCCTATCCGGGCCCCCAGATAGATAGCGGCGAGCACGACAAGTAACTCGATTCCAATCATAGCGAACACTCCATTTTCCAGTTTTTTTAGGTTTTATTTGGCAGAAAAGCCAATTCCCGATGGGGCTGGGCAAGACCTATCGGGAACTGACTTTATGGGCCGGGATAAACCCGGCCCATTTGCTCGCTTATACGGTGGCTTCGCGGGTATAACGCTTGGCTTTGTATTGCGGGTTCATCAGGTTCTCGATGGAGAGAATTTCATCCAGCTGCTCGGCGGTCAGCAGGCCGCGCTCCAGCACGACTTCACGGACGTTCTTGCCGGTCTGGGCACAGATCTTGCCGACGATGTCGCCTTCGTGGTGACCGATGAAGGGGTTCAGGTAGGTCACGATACCGATGGAGTTCAGCACGTGGTTCATGCAGATTTCCGGGTTGGCGGTGATGCCTTCCACGCACTTCTCGCGCAGGGAGATGCAGGCTTTTTCCATCAGGCTCAGGGATTCGAACATCGCCTGACCGATCACCGGCTCCATGACGTTCAGCTGCAGCTGACCGGCTTCGGCGGCGAAGGTGATGGTGACGTCGTTGCCAAAGACCTTGAAGCAGGACTGGTTGACCACTTCCGGAATGACCGGGTTGACCTTGGCCGGCATGATGGAGGAGCCAGCCTGCATTTCCGGCAGGTTGATCTCTTTGAGTGCAGTACGCGGGCCGGAGGAGAGCAGACGCAGGTCGTTACAGATCTTGGAGAGCTTCATCGCCATGCGCTTGATGGCGCCGTGCAGCATCACGTAGGCGCCGCAGTCGGAGGTCGCTTCGATCAGATCTTCCGCCGGAACATAGGCGCGACCGGTGATCTCGGCCAGGCGCTTGATGGCCAGGGCGGAGTACTCGGGCGGGGTGTTCAGGCCGGTACCGATGGCGGTGGCGCCCAAGTTCACTTCCAGCAGCAGCTCCTGGCAACGCTTGATGGACTTGATCTCTTCGCGCAGGGTGACGGCGAAGGCATGGAATTCCTGACCCAGGGTCATCGGCACCGCATCTTGCAGCTGGGTACGACCCATCTTCAGGATGCCCTTGAACTCGGCAGCCTTGGCATCGAAGGCGGCGATCAGTGCTTCCAGGGCGTGCAGGGTGGTGTCGGTGCTGTTGACCACGGCCACGCGGAAACCGGTGGGGTAGGCATCGTTGGTGGACTGGCACTTGTTGACGTGGTCATTGGGGTTGATGACGTCGTAGCGGCCCTTGGCCAGGCCCATGATTTCAAGGGCGATGTTGGCCAGTACTTCGTTGGTGTTCATGTTGACGGAGGTGCCGGCACCACCCTGGTAAACGTCGACCGGGAACTGGTCGAAGCATTTGCCGGTGTTCAGCATCAGGTCGCAGGCCTCTACGATCTTGTCAGCAATTTCAGGACGGATGGTACCCAGTTCGCCGTTCGCCAGGGCGGCGGCCTTCTTGGTCAGTACCATGCCGCGGACGAATTCGGGAACGTCAGAAATCTTCTGAGTGCTGATCTTGAAGTTTTCAACGGCGCGCAGGGTATGCACACCGTAGTAGAGATCGTTGGAAACTTCTTTGGTGCCCAGCAGGTCTTCTTCAATGCGGACGTTCTTGATGTCGCTCATTGTAATGCCTCAGAAATCAGATAAATGGAAACGATCCTCACCGAGTGGTCGCGAGTTCCTTACGCACGGTTCATCCTGAAGCACCACACATCGAGTGGGGCGGTTGGGGGCTTTTTGCCCCCTTAATTACTGGCGTCGATATTACCCCAATTGAGGTATCTGATATTAGACCTGGATCACTAAATTTGAGACAACCTCAAATAACTTGTGGTCATTAAACAGATATTGCAATCAACCGATTTACTTTGACAGAACAATGACTTCAATCACAGTCTGGCAGGCCGGTTTTTCTGTGGATCCGGCGCCTCGTCACCCTGTGGACTTGAAAAATGCGCGTCACCCCCCATTTTAATCAACAGGAACCGATACCGTGGCGGGTTGGCAACGGCATCAACGGTTGTCGCACTTCGCCAGCGGTTCATTCACATTCATCCGCACTGAGGTTGTTATGGGCAAGTTGTTTCTATTGTTGGTCGGTCTGGTGGTGCTTGAGCTCACCGTGATGATCGAAGTCGGCTCCGTGATCGGTGCCTTGCCGACCGTCGGCTTGCTCATTCTGACGGCGGTGCTGGGCTCCTCGCTGGTGCGTAGCGAAGGGATCAAGACCCTGTTCAACGCGCAGCAGAAGATGCAGCAGGGGGAGATGCCGGGACGTGAGGTGATGGGGGGCATGATGCTGGCGCTGGCCGGTCTGCTGCTGATCATCCCGGGTTTCGTGACCGACTTCTTCGGCATCCTGCTGCTGCAGCCCTGGCTGCGCAACAAGCTGGCCGACAAGCTGATCGGCAGCAACCAGTTCAAGATGCAGATGGGCGGTTTTCAGACCCGTCAGCAGCCGTTCGACGAGGTGCCGGGCAATGACCAGCCGGGTCAAGCTCCGCGCAGCGGCACCACCATCGAAGGGGAGTTCGAGCGCAAGGAGTAACTGCTGCGCTTACTTTCCTGCCATCAGGGCCTGCCCTGATGGCACAACTGCTCGAAGCGGTGGCGGGCATACCACCAGGCCAGAGTGCCCGCCGCCAGATTGGCCACGAGAATGCCCAGATAGATCCCCTGCTCCCCTCCCAGTTTCGCCCCCAGCCAGGCTCCTGGCAGCAAGAAGACAAACAGCCGCAACCCGTTGAACAGGAAAGAGACGCTGGAAGCCCTCACGCCATTCAAGGCGGACGCGAGCAGCATCACCATGCCCTGAAAGCCGTAGCCGATGGGCACCAGGTGCAGATAGAGCACGATGAGGCGCACCACCTGCGGATGACTGCTGAACAGCTCGGCGATGGAGGGGGCCAGCAGCCAGGTCAGTCCGTATACCGCCAGCTGGAACAGCAGGGCAAAGCGCATGCAAAACTGCAGCGCCGCCTTGGCACGGGCCGGGTTGCCCGCCCCGCAGTTCTGCGAGATGAAGGGCGCGAGCACGGAGGAGAGCGCCATCATCACGATAAGCAGCAGGGCCTCCACTCTCGATGCGGCGCCGTAGGCGGCCACCACTTCCGTCCCCAGCCCGGCGAAGATGGTCATCAGCACGGCGTTGGCCAGTGGGTTGAGCATGTTGGTGAAGGAGGCGGGTACCGCCACGTGCAGCAGGGCGCGCCAGTGGGCCAGCAACTGCGGACGCGGGGAGAGGCGCCAGCGCAGCAGCCCTTCCCGGTGGCGCAATATATAGAGGCTGACCAGCATGGCTATCAGCCAGGAGAGGGAGGTGGCGATGGCGGCGCCGCGGATCCCCCATGCTGGGAAGGGGCCTATGCCGAAGATGAGCAGGGGATCCAGCACCCCGTTGACCAGCCCGGCCACCGTCATCACCAGGCTGGGGGTCTTGGTATCGCCGGTAGCCCGGATGGCGGCATTGCCCACCATGGGCAGCACCAGCATGGGGACGGTCAGATACCAGATCAGCATGTAGTCGTAGATGAGGGCGATCAGCTCATCGCTGGCGCCGAGCAACCGGAACAGCGGGTGTATGGTCAGCGCCCCCGCCAGGGCGATGAGGGCGACCAGCAGCACGGCCAGAAACAGGTTGTCGGTGGTGATGCGGGCGGCTTCATCATGCTTGCCCTGGCCGAGCGCATGACCCATCACCGCAGAGAGGCCGGCCCCCAGACCCATCGCCAGCGAGGTGACCACGAAGGTCACCGGAAAGGTGAAGCTGATGGCGGCCAGCGCCTGGGTGCCCAACATGCCGATGAAGAAGGTATCGACCAGGTTGAAGGCGAGAATGGCGACGATGCCGAGGATCATCGGGCCCGTCATGCGCAGCAATACGGACGTCATGGGGGCGGTCAATAGGGGATTGGGTCGGGTCACGGGCTCGTCTCTGTACGTCTGGCGGAGTTCTGGCTGCGGGCAGCACAAACCGGTTTCCTGACCGGGACTTCGGGAGATCCATCGAAGACGTTCATAGTACGTGAAAATATTTTTTTTGTATTTGCCCTTGAAGGGTTAACAAACGTGCCCCACATCGGAGACATATCTAATTTGGCCAGGAATGGCCATTCCTCAAAGCAACACAGAGACTCATTTTGGGAGAGTTATCGATGAAAATTCGTCCACTGCACGACCGCGTCATCATCAAGCGCATCGAAGCTGAAGCCAAATCCGCTGGCGGCATTGTCTTGACTGGTACTGCGGCCCAGAAGTCCACCCGTGGTGAAGTTCTTGCCGTGGGGACTGGCCGAATTCTGGATAATGGCGATGTCAAAGCCCTCGCCGTCAAGGTTGGTGACAAGGTGATCTTCAACGAAGGCTACGGTGTGAAGACCGAGAAGCTGGATGGTCAGGACGTACTGATCCTGTCTGAAACCGACATCCTGGCGATTGTCGAAGAGTAATCCACCCTTTCCCCCTGCGAATTGATTGAAGGATTGAAGAAATGGCAGCTAAAGAAGTCAAGTTTGGCAACGAAGCACGCAGCAAGATGCTGGAAGGCGTAAACATCCTGGCCGATGCCGTCAAGGTGACCCTGGGCCCGAAAGGCCGCAACGTGGTACTGGACAAGTCCTTCGGCGCACCGACCATCACCAAGGACGGCGTCTCTGTTGCCCGCGAAATCGAGCTGGAAGACAAGTTCATGAACATGGGCGCCCAGATGGTCAAGGAAGTTGCTTCCAAGGCCAACGACGCCGCCGGTGACGGTACCACTACCGCTACCGTACTGGCTCAAGCCATCGTCAACGAAGGCCTGAAGGCCGTTGCCGCCGGCATGAACCCGATGGATCTGAAGCGCGGTATCGACAAGGCCGTAGTGGCCGCCGTTGCCGAGCTGCAAGCGCTGTCCCAGCCGTGTGCTGACAACAATGCCATCGCTCAGGTCGGCACCATCTCCGCCAACTCCGACGAGAAAGTGGGCAAGCTGATTGCCGAAGCCATGGACAAAGTCGGTCGTGACGGCGTCATCACCGTTGAAGACGGTCAGGGTCTGGACGACGAGCTGGCCGTGGTAGAAGGCATGCAGTTCGATCGTGGCTACCTCTCCCCGTACTTCGTCAACAAGCCGGAAACCGGTGCCGTTGAGCTGGACGATCCCTTCATCCTGCTGGTCGACAAGAAAGTCTCCAACATCCGTGAAATGCTGCCGGTGCTGGAAGGCGTAGCCAAAGCGGGCAAGCCGCTGATCATCGTGGCCGAAGACGTGGAAGGCGAAGCGCTGGCGACCCTGGTGGTCAACACCATGCGTGGCATCGTGAAAGTCGCGGCCGTCAAGGCACCTGGCTTCGGTGACCGTCGCAAAGCCATGCTGCAGGATATCGCCATCCTGACCGGTGGTACCGTGATCTCCGAAGAAGTGGGCATGGAGCTGGAAAAAGCGACCCTGGAAGACCTGGGCCGTGCCAAGCGCATCGTCATCACCAAAGAGAACACCACCATCATCGATGGCGTGGGTGATGCATCCCTGATCGAGAGCCGTGTGGCCCAGATCCGTCAGCAGATCGAAGAGACCTCTTCCGATTACGACCGCGAGAAGCTGCAAGAGCGCGTAGCCAAACTGGCTGGCGGTGTTGCGGTGATCAAGGTTGGCGCTGCCACCGAAGTCGAGATGAAAGAGAAGAAAGCCCGGGTTGACGACGCCCTGCACGCGACTCGCGCCGCAGTAGAAGAGGGTGTGGTTGCCGGTGGTGGTGTTGCGCTGGTACGCGTGGCCGCCAAACTGGCCGGCCTGCGTGGCGACAACGAAGATCAGAACGTGGGTATCAAGGTCGCTCTGCGCGCCATGGAAGCCCCGCTGCGCCAGATCGTCATCAACGCCGGTGAAGAGGCCTCCGTCATCGCCAACGCGGTGAAGAACGGTGAAGGTAACTTCGGTTACAACGCCTACACCGAACAGTACGGTGACATGCTGGCCATGGGTATCCTGGATCCGACCAAGGTGACCCGTTCTGCCCTGCAGTTCGCCTCTTCCATCGCCGGCCTGATGATCACCACCGAGTGCATGATCTCCGAGCTGCCGAAGAAAGATGCCCCTGCCATGCCTGACATGGGCGGCATGGGCGGCATGGGCATGATGTAATTCAGCCCTGGTTACCAAACGGCTCGCTTTTGCGGGCCGTTTTTTTTATGGCGACTAAACTGAGTCTATTGTCAGTGACTTAATCAGAGGTGAGTATGCGTGTACTGGATTTGATTCCATTACTGTTTTCTCTGGCCATGCCGGTGATGGCACTTGAGGCGCCACAGGGGCCCGTCATTTTGAAGGTGACCGGCAATGTGCTGCCGGCCGAGGCGACGGAGGGGGTGGTCTCCTTCGATCTCGCCATGCTCAAGGCCCTGCCGCAGCATGAGATAGTGACCAGCAATCCCTGGGTCGACAAACCGCACAAATATGTGGGGCCCAAGCTGGCCGATGTCTTGGCTGCCGTCGGCGCGGATGGCAAGGCGATCACCTTGACGGCCTTGAACAGTTTTCAGATCAGGATCAACTGGGATAAGGTCAGGCAATACGACCCGATTCTGGCCTGGCAAGATGACGGGGTCACCATGCGGGTACGGAATAAGGGACCGCTTTGGTTTATCCTACCGCTGGATCAGTATCCCGAGCTGAAACGCTCGGAGTTTACCGACATGATGATTTGGCAATTGAACGCCATTGATATTCAGCATTGATGTAGTGGCTTGCGGGAGTACGAGTGAAAGCAAAGACCAAGGCGTGGCCTTTACTCATCGTTCTTTACCTATCCATCCTGTTGTTCACGGGAAGCACTCTCTATTGCCTTGCGCAGATACAGAATGCGACCCGAGTGATGGAGAGGTACACCTATGACGTCTCCTGGGCCCTGATGCAGTTGCAACTGGAGTTGGGGCGCTTCCTCAACTCCGTCGAGATCTACCATTATGGCGGCATCGATCACGACACCCTGATGCTGCGTTACGATATCCTGTGGAGCCGGACCCCCATCCTGCTCAGTGGCCAGTTGCGTCAGAGCATGAAGGACAAGCAGAAGACCTTGCGGCTGGTGCAGTTGATCGAAAGCAATATCCGTGAGATGGAGCCCAATATCACCAATCTGAAGGCGGGGACACCCGATTATCAGCAGATATTGATGCGCCTGGTTCCTCTGCAGGAGCCGCTCTCCTATTCTCTCGCCTCCGTGATGCAGAAGAACATCAACGTCTATTCAGGCAATGACAAACGCTTTGGCCAACTGCGCAATGCTCTGCTGTTCATGGTGTCAGGGCTGGTGCTGTCGGTGATGCTGCTGAGTGGTTTGTTGATCCGCGAGGCACGCCGTCATTTCAGGGCTGCGCGGATCGATCCCCTGACCGGGCTCTCTAACCGGTTGGCCTTGCTGGAGAAGATGGAGTCCTACGCCACCAAGGAGACGCCGTTTGGCCTGGTGCTGGTGGACATCAACGATTTTCGCGACATCAACAGCAAGTTCGGCTACAACACCGGTGATTTCCTGCTGCAGGAGCTGGCAAAGCGAATGCGCAGTTTGTGTGAGAACGGTGAGTGGGTGGCCCGGCTGGGCGGCGATCAGTTTGCCATGATCCAGCGTGAAAGCAGTGACCTGCGCCAGGTGAGGGAGCTGGTGGCCCGCCTGCTGCATGCGCTCAAGCAGGACATCATCATAGACAACTACCCGTTCCGCCTGGAGGTGGGCATCGGCATCGCCTTCTTCCCGATGGACAGCAAGCATACTCAAGAGCTGCTCAGCCGGGCCGAGCAGGCCTTGTTTCACAGCCGCAAGACCCATGTGCCATACGTCATCTACGACAACTCGTTGCTCAATGAAACGGCGCGCCGCAAGCATTTGGCAAGCGACATGATCATGGCGCTCGAGCACAATGCACTTGAGCTCTATTACCAGCCCATCGTCAACCTCGAGAGTGGCCGCTGCGAAGCGGTGGAAGCCTTGCTGCGCTGGCGTCACCCTGAGTTGGGTTTCATTCCCCCCAACGAGGTGATCCAGGTCGCCGAGGAGTTCCAGCTGGCCGAGAAGCTGGGCAGCTGGGTATTGAACACGGCCTGCGAGCAGCTCTATCAGTGGCAGCAACTGGGTTTGGTTGATTTGCAGATGTGCGTCAATATCTCACCCGGCATGTATCAGCGCAATCTGTTGAAGCTGGTTGCCAAGGCCTTGATGGACCACCATATTCCGGCCGCCAGCCTGGTGCTGGAGGTGACGGAAGACACCACCATGCGCGAGGTGAAAAACTCCCTGCAACTGATGCAGGACCTCAATCAGCAAGGGGTACAGCTGGCACTGGATGATTTTGGTACCGGCTACTCCTCGCTCAGCTATCTGCAGAAGCTGCCGGTCAGCAAGGTGAAGATCGATCGCTCCTTCATTCAGGGGATCGATACGTCCATCGAGGCATCCGAGCTGGTCGCCAACATCTGCCGGATGGGTTCCATGCTGGGCAAGAGTCTGGTGTGTGAAGGGATAGAGACGCAGGCTCAGCTCGACGTGTTGCGCACCCTCACGGATATTCACCTCTATGGTCAGGGCTATCTGTTCAGCCGCCCAGAACAGGCGGAGAAGGTTTATCAAACCCTGCTGGAGATGGAAGAGGAGTGGCTGAAGCGACGCCAACCCGACAAGGCGTATTTAATTTAGCCAAAATGGCTCATGCTTGGTCCAAGATGGCCGATAGTCTTAAAGCAGGAGGTACACCATGGATATATCTAGTTCTGCATCTGCGTCATTTGGTTCTGCATTGATGACGGCCAGCCTGGCCAAGAAACAACAGACCCAAGAAGGTGAATCTGCATTGAAACTGCTGCAAACAGCAGCTCAATCAGCACCGGTTGCACCGACATCGGCCAACGCTTCTTTGGGAAGTAACATCGATATTCGCGTCTGACCCTAACGAAAAAGCCCCCATCCAGTCGATGGGGGCTTTTTTATGTCTGCGATATCGCGATGCCTCTCTTGGCTCAGACCGGAAAAGGGGCTGGCGCCTCAAAAGTCATCCGCTCGCCGCTGCGGGGATGGCTGATGGTCAGACTGGCCGCATGCAGGTAGAGATGGGGGGCAGCCGCCAGCGCATCCGGATGGGCGTAGAGGTTGTCACCCAGAATGGGGTGCCCCAGTTCCAGCATGTGGACGCGCAGCTGGTGCGAGCGACCCGTGATGGGAGTCAGTTTGATCAGGCTGTTGCCGTTCTCCACCTTCAGCTTCTGCCACAGGGTCAGGGCATGACGCCCCTCCTCGTGGTCAACCTTCTGTTTCGGCCGGTTGGGCCAGTCGACGCAGAGCGGCAGGTCGACCTGACCGGACTCCGCCTCCGGTTCGCCCCACACCCAGGCGAGGTAGTGCTTCTCGGTCTCCCGCTCGCGAAATTGCCGACTCAGCTCCCGATGGGAATTGGGATTGAGGGGAATGACAATGACGCCAGTGGTGGACATGTCGAGCCGATGAGCCGCCGCCGCCTTGGGATGCTGCTGCTTTACCCGATGCAGGACGCTGTCTTCATTCTCGGGGCCGCGCCCGGGCACGCTCAGCAGGCCAGTGGGCTTGTTGACCACCATGATGTCCTTGTCCTTGAACAGGATATCGAGCCAGGGTTCCAGAGGCGGTGAGTATTCAAACATAAATGTCTCGCATCAGAAGGTGGGGGCAAGCCCCCATCAGTTATGAGTAACCACAATCATAAAGGGCATGTCATCCAGCATGAGCCGGTCATGTCTCTTCAGTATCGCGTCAGTTATGGGTGACCACGATAAAGCGGATGGCATCCAGCTTGAGTTGGGTCTGATCGATCAGGTGGTGCAATTCTGCCTGCAGATTGCGCAGATAATCCAGTTCGCTGTCGCGCACGTTCGGGTTGACCGCCTTGAGCGCTTCCAGCCTGTCCAGATCCTGCTGCAGGGTCTGCGCCATCTGGGCGCGGGCCTTGTCGACAATCCCGCCTTTCAGCTCTTCGGCAATGGCCTGGCCCTTGCCAATCAGACCGTGGATCACTGGTTGGGACGCGGTGACCAGCTTGCTGCCGAGGTGGCGATTGACCGGCGTCAGCTGGCGGTTGAAGGCATCGAACGCCACTTTTTCGCCCAGATTCTGGCCGTTCTTGTCCATCAGCAGACGGATCGGCGTTGGCGGCATGAAGCGGTAGAGCTGGGGATGGGCTGCAGACTCGGCAACGAAGATCAGCTCAAGCAAGATGGAGCCGATAGGCAGCGCCTTGTTCTTGAGCAGTGCAACCGAGGTCGCACCGATTTCGGAGCCCAGGATCAGGTCGATACCGCCACGCATCATGGGGTGATCCCAGGAGAGCAGCGCCATGTCATCCCGCGACAGAGCGGTGTTACGATCGAAGGTGATGGTCATGCCGTCTTGCGGCAGGCCCGGGAAGCTGGAGACCAGCATGTGATCCCCCGGGGTCAGCACCAGCGCGTTCTCGCCACGGTCATCCTGGTTGACGCCGATCTCGTCGAACATCTTGAGGGCGAAGGAGATCATGCCGGTGTCGTCATCTTCGGCGGCCAGCTTGTCGACCAGTTGTTGGGCAGCGGCGCCACCGCTGGAATGGATTTCCAGCAGGCGATCGCGACCCTGTTCCAGCCGGGCCTTGAGCGGCTCGTGCAGTTCGCGAGTCTTGACCAGCAGAGCATCGAGGGGTTCCTGATCGCCGGTATTGGCGGCCAGCAGCTCGAACAGCTCGTCACGTACCGCTTCAAATACCGGACGGGCCGTCGGGCAGGTCTGCTCGAATGCATCCAGACCATCGTGATACCAGAGCTGCAGGGCGCGCTGGGCAGTCCCTTCCAGGTAGGGCACGTGGATCTCGACGGTATTCTGCTGACCGATACGGTCCAGGCGACCGATACGCTGTTCCAGCAGGTCCGGGTTGAGGGGCAGATCGAACAGCACCAGATGGCTGGCAAACTGGAAGTTGCGACCCTCTGAGCCAATCTCGGAGCAGAGCAGTACCTGGGCGCCACCATCCTCTTGCGCAAAATAGGCAGAGGCCTTGTCCCGCTCGAGGATGGACATCCCTTCGTGGAACACGGCACCACGGATCCCTTCACGGGTGCGCAGCGCCTCTTCCAGCGCGATGGCGGTGGCTGCTTCGGAGCAGATCACCAGCACCTTCTGCTGACGGGCTGAGAGCAGCAGCTCCAGCAACCATTCGACGCGCGGGTCGAACTGGGTCCAGGTAGCGTTGTCGCCTTCGAACTGCTGGAAGATCTTCTCAGGATAGAGGTAGCGCAGGGCGCGGGTCTGCAGATCGCCGCCATTGCCGCCCATCATGCCCATCACCTTGATGGCGGTTTTGTACTGCTCCGGCAGCGGCATGGGGTAGACGTTGAGGTGACGCTCGGGGAAGCCCTGAATATTGGCGCGGCTGTTACGGAACAGCACCCGGCCGGTGCCATGCTGATCCAGCAGCTTGGCGACCGCCTGTTGACGGGCGGCGGCATCACTCAGATCCAGCCCTTTCAGCTGGGTGGCGAGGATCTGTCTGGCTTCATCGCTCAGGGTCTCGCCATCCAGCAGCTCTTGCGCTGCGCTGGCGACCTGACCGTAGGCTTGCTCCTCGGCGAGGAAGGCCTCGTAGTCGTAGAAACGCTCGGGATCGAGCAGGCGCAGACGGGCAAAGTGGCTCTGGTGGCCCAGCTGATCCGGGGTGGCGGTCAGCAGCAGCACGCCCGGCACCTGTTCGGCCAGCGCTTCCACCATTTCGTAGGCGCGGCTCGGCGCTTCCTCACTCCACTCCAGATGATGGGCTTCGTCGACAACCAGCAGATCCCACTCGGCTTCCAGCACCTGTTCGAAGCGACGACGCTTCTTGCGCAGGAAGTCGAGGCTGCAGATCACCAGCTGTTCGGTCTCGAAGGGATTCTCCGCATCGGCGAACGCCTCGATGCAGCGCTCCTCGTCAAACAGGGAGAAGTGCAGGTTGAAGCGGCGCAGCATTTCGACCAGCCACTGGTGCTGGAGAGTCTCGGGCAGCAGGATCAGCACCCGATGGGCACGGCCGGAGAGCAGCTGCTGGTGAATGATCATGCCCGCTTCGATGGTCTTGCCCAGACCCACCTCATCGGCCAGCAATACGCGCGGGGCGTAGCGGTGACCCACTTCATGGGCGATATAGAGCTGGTGCGGGATCAGGCTGACCCGGCCACCGGCCAGACCGCGAGTCGGGTTGCGACGACGTTGGTGCTGGTTGATCAACGCCTCGTAGCGCAGGGTGAAGCGGGACATCCGGTCAATCTGGCCGGCGAACAGGCGATCCTGCGGCTTGTTGAACTTGATGAAGTTGTTGAGAAACACTTCCTTGAGGGCAACGGGCTCATCATTGTCGGTACGCACACCGACATATATAAGCAGGCCGTCTTTCTCCTGCACTTCTTCGACCATCATGGTCCAGTCTTCGTGACTGGCTATCTGATCGCCCACATTGAAGCTGACCCGGGTTACCGGCGCCTCTTCTTTGGCATACATGCGGTTTTCACCGGTAGCCGGAAACAACAGGGTAACCATGCGTCCTTCAACAGCAACGACAGTCCCCAACCCCAGATCCGTCTCTGTATCACTAATCCAACGCTGGCCAAGTGCAAAAGGCATTAAACTCTCCAAAGCCCAAGAGTGTGTGAATCGCAAAGGGGCGCTATGTTACCCGAAGGCGTGAGCGCGATCACCATGGATATAGAGGTGGCAGGCGTCATTCATCGGGTGGGGCGAACCGACGTGCTCATCTATGGCTAAAGATAGAGGGATGTCGCTATATGGAGGCAGAATTGCTGAATAAGCCATCCATCTGGGGGATTGTTGAGCGGTTGAACTGTTTTCTCGAATTTAATTCGAAAAGCCTCTTGCAAGCGTGATCCAGATCCCTATAATGCGCCTCCATCGACACGGCAAGCGGCAACGCAAACAACCGGGTCGGTCGCCTCGAAAAAGCCTTTGCAAATAAGGCTTGACTCGAGAAGGCGGTTGAGTAGAATGCCACTCCCGCAGCAGCCAAAAGCTGCGTCGCTCTTTAAC
>NZ_JAPDCM010000013.1:415-129340 GCF_027706125.1 Aeromonas sp. Y318-1 | reverse complement strand
CCGAACTCAGAAGTGAAACGCGGTAGCGCCGATGGTAGTGTGGCATTCGCCATGCGAGAGTAGGACACTGCCAGGCATCAATTAAGCAATCACAGCGATGTGGTTGGTCGCGATACAACGTCAGGTTGTGTTGGACAGAAGATTTAGATAGCGCACACAGTGCGGTCTTTACCGGTTAGTGTGCTGATATGGCTCAGTTGGTAGAGCGCATCCTTGGTAAGGATGAGGTCCCCAGTTCGACTCTGGGTATCAGCACCATTATTGAAGTAGTAAAGCTTTTGCCTGACGGCAATAGCGCCGTGGAACCACCTGATCCCATGCCGAACTCAGAAGTGAAACGCGGTAGCGCCGATGGTAGTGTGGCATTCGCCATGCGAGAGTAGGACACTGTCAGGCACCTATTTAGAAGAGGCCTCCCATTCGGGAGGCCTTTTTGCATTGGAATTTTGCCGTCCTGATGGGTTTCTTTTAGTAAAAATGCTGGGATGTCAGCACGTTGCCCGTTACTCTTGGTCTGGTATTGTCGGGAGTCATCGCCAGAGGAGTATGCATGGCCACGTTGAAGGAAATTGCACTGGAGGCGGGGGTTTCCCAGGCTACCGTGTCGCGGGTGCTCAATGAAGATCCGACGCTGAGCGTCAAGGAAGAGACCAAGCAGAAGATCTTCGAGATCGCCGAACGGCTGGAGTACAAGACCAGCGGTGCCCGCAAGGGGGTTCACAAGAGCAAGCTGCACTTCCTGGCGGTCTATGCCTACCCGCAGAGCACCGAGGTCAACGACCCCTATTATCTGGCCATCCGCTATGGCATCGAGACCCAGTGTGCCCGACTTAACATCGAGCTGACTCACTTCTACAACGGTGCCGAGGGGCGCGATCTCTCCGCTGTCGACGGTATCCTGGTTATCGGCCATCTGCCTGCAGAGCGTCTCGCCGCGCTCCACTCCCTCTCTGCCCAGCTGGTGTTCGTGGATTGCCGTTCTCAGGGTGACTTTGACTCGATTGACGTGGATCTGGCGCTGATCAGCCAGCAGGTAGTGGACTTCTTCATCGCCCAGGGGCACCAGCGCATCGGTTATATCGGCGGCCAGGATGATGGCCCGGATCTGCGCGAACTGGCCTTCCTCGACTACGGTCAGCGCCTTGGTGTGGTGCAGGAGAGCGACCTCTATCGCGGGGATTTCTCCAGCGCCTCCGGCTACAAGTTGGCCAAAGAGATGCTGGCCGGCGACTGGCCCAGGGCGCTGTTCGTCGCCTCCGACTCCATCGCCATCGGTGTGCTGCGTGCCATCCACGAAAAGGGACTGGCGATTCCCCAGCAGATCGAGCTTATCAGCGTCAACGATATTCCGACCGCCAAGTTCACCTTCCCGCCGCTCTCCACGGTGCGGATCCACTCCGAGTTGATGGGCTCCCAGGGGGTCAACCTGCTGGTTGAACGGCTGCGGGACGAGCGGGATATCCCGCTGAGGGTGCTCGTGCCGAGCAAGCTCACCCTGCGCGGTACCACTCGGTAGTTTTAGTAAAAAATTCTGTCTTTTAGTCGCACCATCTTGCGGTGGTGCGACACCTCTCCCAAGTAAACCTCTTTCCCATATCATTCCGTGACATCATATCATATTGTTTTATAGCTGATTTTATTGCAGTTCAGCCAACTATTATCAACATCCATGCCACTCCTCCATACCTTGCTCTCCTTTATCTCCCGCTTCTGATCTCGCTCACAAAACCATCTGTTCATTGTGATCAGGTTAAAACTTTACCAATTTAAAGCTGATATTTAGTAAATGTTTATCTAGAGTTTACCCAGTTAACGTTGCCTTGTTCCGGGAGGACATGTGAATAACTGGGAAAACGTCCAATTCGTTGGTGAAAACAGGCTGGCTCCGCGCGCCTACTTCTTCTCTTATGCCGACCATGCGCTGGCGGCCACCATGCAGCGCGAGCTGAGCCGCCGTTTTCTGAGCCTTAGCGGCCAGTGGCAGTTCCATTACTTCGACCACCCCCTGCAGGTGCCGGAGGCCTTCTATCACAGCCCCATGAACGACTGGGGCCAGATCACCGTGCCCAACATGTGGCAGATGGAAGGGCATGGTCAGCTGCAGTACACTGACGAAGGTTTTCCCTTCCCCATCGACGTACCCTTCGTGCCGACCAGCAACCCCACTGGTGCCTATCAGCGCGGCTTCACGCTGAGCCCGGCCTGGGACGGCGAGCAGGTGATCATCAAGTTTGACGGGGTGGAGACCTACTTCGAGGTCTATGTGAACGGCCACTATGTCGGCTTCAGCAAGGGGAGCCGCCTCACCGCCGAGTTCGATATCAGCGCCTACGCCAAGGTTGGCGAGAACCTGCTGTCGGTGCGGGTGATGCAGTGGGCCGACTCCACTTACATCGAAGATCAGGACATGTGGTGGATGGCGGGGATCTTCCGCGACGTCTATCTGGTGGGCAAACCGGCCGCCCATGTGCAGGACTTTTTCATCCGCACCGCGCTGGCGGAGGACAATCAAAGCGCTACCCTGAGCTGCGATATCCAGCTGGAGAATCTGGGGGCGGCTGCCCGTGATCACCGTCTGGTCTGGTCGCTGCTGGATCAGGGCAGCGAGATCGCCAGCGGCACGCTCTATCATCTCGCCATCGACGGCAAGTGTGATTGCCGCTTCACACTGGATCTGGCCAACCCCCATCTGTGGAGTGCCGAAGACCCGTACCTCTACCAGCTGCATCTCTCCCTCTACAACGGTCAGGGCGAGCTGCTGGAAGTGATCCCGCAGCGGGTCGGGGTGCGCGAAATCAAGGTCAAGGATGGCCTCTTCTACGTCAACGGTCACTACCTCAAGCTGCACGGGGTGAACCGCCACGACAACGACCACCTCAAGAGCCGCGCGGTCGGTATGGACCGTGTTGAACGCGATATCGTGCTGATGAAGCAGCACAACCTCAACTCGGTGCGCACCGCCCACTACCCGAATGACCCGCGCTTCTATGAGCTGTGCGACCAGTACGGCCTGTTCGTGATGGCGGAGACCGACGTGGAGACCCACGGTTTTGCCAACGTCGGCGATCTCAGCCGCATCACCGACGATCCCTTCTGGGAGCCGGTGTTCGTGGATCGCATCGAGCGCCACGTGCACGCCCAGAAGAACCACCCCTCCATCATCATCTGGTCGCTCGGCAACGAATCCGGCTACGGCTGCAACATCAGAGCCATGTACCAGCGCTGCAAGGCGATCGACCCGACCCGGCTGGTGCACTACGAAGAGGATCGCGATGCCGAGGTGGTGGATGTGGTCAGCACCATGTATTCCCGCGTCTCCCAGATGAACTGCTTCGGCGAGTTCCCGATGGAGAAGCCGCGTATCCTCTGCGAATACGCCCACGCCATGGGCAACGGCCCGGGTGGCCTGAGCGAATACCAGCAGGTGTTTGACCGTCATCCCCACATTCAGGGTCACTACATCTGGGAGTGGTGCGATCACGGCATTCTGGATCAGGACGAGCAGGGGCGTGCCGTTTACAAATACGGCGGCGACTACGGCGACTACCCCAACAACTACAACTTCTGCATGGATGGCCTCATCTATCCGGATCAGACCCCGGGGCCGGGCCTGCGCGAATACAAACAGGTAATCTGCCCGGTCAAGGTGCGCGCCTTGGATCTGGCGAGCGGCAAGCTGGAAGTGGAAAACCGCTACTGGTTCTCCCCTCTTGACGACATCCGCTTGCTGGTCGAGGTGAAGGCGGAGGGCGAGTTGCTGGCCAGCCAGCAAATCCGGCTGGAAGGGGTGGCTCCCGGTACCACCACTGAGCTGCAGCTCGAACTGCCATCCTTCGATGGGCGGGAAACCTTCGTCCAGCTGCGGGTCATCAAGGCCACCGCTACCCGCTACAGCGCGGCGGAGCACGAGTTGGGCCAGTACCAGTTCCAGCTGAAAGAGTCGACTCGCCAGCTGCAGCCCTTTGCCAACCCCAATGCCACGGCATTGCAGATTGCCGATGAGCGCCTCGCGCTGACCTTGAGCGGCAGCGGCTTCGTCCTGCGTTTTTCACGCCTCGACGGCAAGCTGGTGAGCTGGCAGCAGGATGGCAATGAGCTTATCGAGCGGGCGCCACACCTCACCTTCTTCAAGCCGATGATCGACAACCACAAGCAGGAGTACGAGAGCCTGTGGCACCCGAACCACCTGCAGATCATGCAGGAGCACTTCCGCACTCTGAGCTGGCGTCAGCTGGGCGAGGCGGTCGAGGTAACGGTCGAGAGTCTGATCGCGCCGCCGGTGTTCGACTTCGGCATGCGCTGCCGCTACGTCTACACCCTGAGCCCGAACGGCCAGCTGCATGTGGCGCTCTGTGGCCAGCCCTACGGCGGTTATGACGACATCATCCCCAAGATCGGCTTCGAGCTGGGTATTCGTCAGGATCTCGACCGGGTGCACTACTACGGCATGGGGCCGGGCGAGAACTATCAGGACAGTCGCCAGAGCAACTGGATCGACAGCTTCCAGAGCACAGTCAGCGAGATGTGGGAGCACTACCCCTTCCCGCAGGACAACGGCAACCGCCAGCAGGTGCGCTGGGCGACCCTGACCAACCGCCACGGCGCCGGTCTGTACGTGCGGCCAGATGCCCCCATCAACCTGAGCGTCTGGCCCTACAGCTGGGAGCATATCCACGCGGCGCAGCACATCAACGAGCTGGAGCCCTGCGGTTATCTCACCCTCAATCTGGATCACAAGGTGCTGGGGCTAGGCTCCAACTCCTGGGGCTCCGAGGTGCTGGACTCTTGGCGGGTGCGCTTCGAGCCGTTCAGCTTCGGCCTGACCCTGCTGCCCATCGCTCGCGGCAACCTCAATCCGGCTGTGCTGGCCGGGCTCGATCTCACCATCAACGGCGGGAGGAACCTCGCATGATCACCCTGGACAACCTGACCCTGTTCAAAAACATCTACCGGGAGGGCAAGAAGTGGGGCCGCTGCGTGGAGGCCATCAACAACCTGGCCAACCTCAAGCCCGGCATCTGCCACTCCATCGGTGACTCCCTCACCTACCGCTTGCAGGAGGGGGCCAGCCCGGCCACCTCATTGTTCGAGGGGCAGCGCCGCTACTTCGACGTTCACTACTACCTGGAAGGGGAAGAGACGGTGGAGTGGGCCCCCAAATCGGAGCTGGCGGTCGAGCAGGCTTATGACGACACCACCGACCGCGAGTGGCTGGCAGGCGAGGTGCGTGAGCGCCAGCAGGTGGGCAACGGGCAGGTGGTGATCTTCGAGAACGACGAGGCCTACCGTTTCGTCGGCGACGGGCCGGTGCGCAAGGTGATCATCAAGGTCACCGTTGAAGGCGGCTACTTCAAAAACAAATAACAAGCCGCCGGTTCTGCACTGACAAAAGCCGGAAGGGCGGGGCTCACCCTACAAATCACGCCCCGCCATTTCGCTAGATAACTACAGGTCTGGAGATGCACCATGTCTGATTCCAAACGCAATACGATAGGCAAGTTTGGTCTGCTGTCGCTCACCTTCGCGGCGGTATTCAGCTTCAACAACGTCATCAACAACAACATCGAAATCGGTCTGGCCTCGGCCCCGATGTTCTTTCTGGCCACCATTTTCTACTTCATTCCGTTCTGCCTGATCATTGCGGAATTTGTGTCACTGAATAAGAACTCCGAAGCGGGCGTCTATGCCTGGGTGAAGAGCTCCCTCGGCGGTCGCTGGGCCTTTATCTCCGCCTACACCTACTGGTTCGTGAACCTCTTCTTCTTTACCTCGCTGCTGCCGCGGGTCATTGCCTACGCCTCCTATGCCTTCCTCGGCTACGAGTACATTCTCACCCCGGTGGCAACCACGGCCTTGAGCATGGTGCTGTTTGCCTTTGCCACCTACGTCTCCACCAACGGTGCCAAGATGCTGGGACCCATCACCTCGGTGACCTCGTCCCTGATGCTGCTGCTGACCCTCTCCTACATTCTGCTGGCGGGTGCGGCTCTGGTGGGCGGCGTGCAACCGGCTGACCCCATCACGGTAGAGGCCATGGTCCCCGATTTCAGCTGGGCCTTCCTCGGCATCACCACCTGGATCTTTATGGCAGCCGGTGGCGCCGAGTCGGTGGCGGTCTACGTCAATGACGTGAAAGGGGGCTCCAAGTCCTTCGTGAAGGTGATCATCGTCGCCGGGATCTTTATCGGCGTGCTCTACTCCATTGCATCGCTGTTGATCAACGTGTTCGTCCACAGCGACACCCTGAAATACACCGGCGGCTCGGTGCAGGTGTTCGAGGGGCTGGCAGCCTACTTCGGCCTGCCGGAGATCCTGATGAACCGCTTCGTCGGGCTGGTCTCCTTCACCGCCATGTTCGGCTCCCTGCTGATGTGGACCGCGACCCCGGTGAAGATCTTCTTCTCCGAGATCCCGGCCGGCATCTTCGGCAAGAAGACGGTCGAGCTGAACGAGAACGGCGTGCCCGCCCGTGCAGCCTGGATCCAGTACCTCATCGTGCTGCCGCTGATGGTGATCCCGACTCTGGGCTCCAACACCGCGCAGGATCTGATGAACACCGTCATCAACATGACCGCTGCCGCCTCCATGCTGCCGCCGCTGTTCATCATGCTGGCCTACCTCAATCTGCGTCTGAAGCTCGATCACCTGCCGCGGGATTTCAGGATGGGTTCGCGCACCACCGGCATCGCCGTGGTCTCGGTGCTGATCGCCATCTTCTCGGTGGGCTTCCTCGCCTCCACCTTCCCGACCGGCGCCGACATCATGACCATCATCTTCTACAACGTCGGCGGGATCCTGATTTTCCTCGGCTTCGCCTGGTGGAAGTACAACCGCTACGAAGCCTCCCTCAGCGCCGAAGCGCGCGCGAAAGAGGCCCAGCCGACGGCGCAGGTTGCCATGCAGACGCCATAGGCACTGAATTGAATCCCAATCAAACCGGGTGGCCGTTGGCCACCCGCAAACCGTTGAACCAGAAAAGGAAAAGAGAATGAGCGAGACGATCGAGTTTGCCGAATTCAAGCGGGTCGAGATGAAGGTGGGCAAGGTACTGGAGGTGGTGCGTCACCCCGGGGCCGACAAACTCTACATCGTCCAGATCGACGTGGGTGGCGAGCGGCCGCTGCAGACCGTCACCAGTCTGGTGCCTTACTACAGCGAAGAGGAGCTGATGGGCAGCGAGGTGGTGGTGCTGACCAACCTCAAGCCCACCAGGATGCGCGGCGAGCGATCCGAGTGCATGTTGCTCTGCGCCGAGACCCCGGACGAGAGCCAGAGCGTGCTGTTGCAGCCGCGGGTGCCGATGGCGCCGGGCACCCCGATCGTCTGACTGGTATTGCGAGCCGGTGCGGTGAGATTGCACCGGTTCGGCAACGAGGCCGCCCACGCGGCCCGATCATAACAAGAGAGTAAAGCGCGGGGCCGACAGACCCTTGCCAAACACATCACAGAGTCACAGCGTTACCCGCAGGGAACGCGAGTCCACTGGAGGACATCATGTCTGAATCCGTACGCGGCACCATAGGCAAGTTTGCCCTGTTGTCGATGACCTTTGCCGCCGTGTTCAACGTGCGCAACATCGTCAACAACAACATCGAGCTGGGGCTCAGTTCCGCCCCCATCTTCCTGCTGGCGACCCTCGTCTACTTCATCCCGTTCGTCTTCATCATCGCCGAGTTCGTCTCGGCCAACAAAAACTCTGAGTCGGGCATGTACGACTGGCTCAAGAAACCGCTCGGTACCCGGATGGCCTATCTGGGCTCGTTTCTCTACTGGTTCGTGAACCTGTTCTGGTTCGTCTCCCTGCTGCCCAACGTCATCGCCTACGCCTCCTACGCCATGCTGGGGTACGAGTACAGCTTCTCCCCCATGGTCACCTCGGTCATCTCCATCGTGCTGTTTGCGGCGGCGACCCACATCTCCACCAAGGGGGCGAGCTGGCTCGGCAAGATTGCCGAAATAGTGGCCTACGGGGTATTTGCCCTGTTCGCCATCTATGTACTGGGCGCCCTGATGGCCCTTAGTGGCGATCATGTGCCGGCCCAGCCCATCACGCTGGAGGCGATGACTCCCACCGTCAACTGGGCGACGCTCGGCATCATGTGCTGGATCTTCCAGGCGGCGGGTGGTGCCGAGACGGCGGCGGCCTACCTCAATGACGTCAAGGGCGGCCAGAAGTCCTTTATCAAGGTGATCATCAGTGCAGGTATCGTCATCGGTGCCATGTATGCGGTCGGTTCCCTGCTGGTGAACGTGTTCGTGCCGCGCGAGAGCCTCACCTATGCCGGCGGCATGGTGGAGATCTTCACCGGCATGGCCCAGTACTTCCAGCTGTCGGAAGCACTGGTGGGCCGTTTCGTCGGCGTGGTGCTGTTCATCGCCATGTTCGGCTCCATGATGATGTGGACCTCGGCGCCGGTGAAGATCCACTTCTCCGAGATCCCGCAGGGGGTGTACGGCGAGAAGACCACCCAGCTCAACGAGCACGGGGTGCCGGTGCGTGCCGCCTGGTGGCAGTTTGCCTTCGTGTTCGTGATGCTGGTGGTCAACGGCTTCGGCTCGGAATCGGTGCAGCAGATGATGAACACCGCCATCAACCTCACCGCCGGTACCGCCATGCTGCCGCCGATCTTCATCATGGTGGCCTACTTCGTGTTCCGCTGGAAACATGACGACACCCCGCGCGAGTTTCGCATGGGGTCGCGCAAGTTCGGGATGGGGGTGGTGTCGGTGCTGATCGCCATCTTCGTGGTGAGTATGAGCGCCTCCGCCTTTCCGAGCGGGGTGGATCTGGTGCGCGCCTTCTTCATCAATGTCTTCATGACCGCGGTCTTCTCGGCGCTGGCCTACTGGTGGATCTCCCGTTTCGAGAAGCGCCAAGCCCGCAAGCAGGCCACCGGCACAGCCGGCGGCAAGCTGGCCAAGCAGAGTTGAAGCACAAGGCTGGCCGGATCCGGTGGCCAGCCGGGCTTGCTTAATTTCCGGCAGATAAAGGGGGTCGCTCAACTTTGCGTCTCCCGCTTATCGGGGTAAGCTGGGGATTCGTTTCAACAGGAGCTGTGCCACAGCTCCTGTTGTGTTTCCTGTCGTCCCCGATCACCGGCCCCGCGCGGGGACGGGATCTGCTTTCACCGGAGACCGCTCGTGCGTCTGGATCCCTTTACCTCTGTACTGATTGTGGTGGTCGCGCTGGCCTCCTTCTTCCCCTGCGAGGGGCAGGTGGCCGTCTGGTTCGGCCTGCTGACCAAGCTGGCGGTGGCGCTCTTGTTCTTCATGCATGGCGCCAAGCTGTCGCGCCAGAACCTGCTGGCGGGCCTCGGCCACTGGCGGCTGCACCTGGTGGTGATGGCCAGCACCTTCGTGCTGTTCCCGCTGCTGGGGCTGCTGCTCACGCCGCTGGTGCCCCACTGGCTGAGCCCGGCCATCTACCTCGGTTTCCTCTATCTCTGTGCCCTGCCTGCCACCGTACAGTCGGCCATCGCCTTCACCTCGATGGCCGGCGGCAATGTGTCGGCAGCGGTGTGCAGCGCCTCGGCCTCCAGCATCCTCGGCATCTTCCTCTCGCCGGTGCTGGTGGGGTTGATGATCAATGTGCAGGGGGAGGGGGTCGATACCTGGCACTCCATTCAGGCCATCATGGTGCAGCTGATGCTGCCGTTTGTGGTGGGCCACCTGTCGCGCCCGCTCATCGGCCGCTGGGTCGACAGCCACCGGCCACTCATTGGCAAGCTTGACCAGAGCTCCATTCTGCTGGTGGTCTATGTGGCCTTCAGCGAGGCGGTGGTGCAGGGGATCTGGCATCAGGTAGGCTGGTACGATCTGGCCAGCATCGTGCTGCTGAGCTGTGTGCTGCTGGCACTGGTGCTGGGCTGGAACGTCTGGATCAGCCGTCGCCTCGGCTTCAACAGGGCGGACGAGATTACCATCGTCTTCTGCGGCTCGAAGAAGAGCCTGGCCAACGGGGTGCCGATGGCCAACGTCATGTTCCCGGCCGCCAGCGTCGGGGTCATGGTGCTGCCGCTGATGATCTTCCACCAGATCCAGCTGATGGTCTGTGCCGTGCTGGCTCGTCGCTACCACGAGCAGGAGGCCGTGCCCCAGGTTCAGCAGGGGTAAGCGGTCCGGATAAAGAAGAGGGAGGCCATGGGCCTCCCTCTTTTGTTTGTCGCCTCGTCAGCGTTTGCGCCAGACGGTGAGCTGGGCCACCGTGTGCTGGTACTTGCGGGCGGTCTCGCGAATGACGAAGGGGACGTCCCGCGGGGGCATCTGCTCCTCGAACTCCGTCGCCAGCAGCCGTTGCAGCGCCTGATAGGTGCCGAGGGCCTCGCCGTTCTCGCGCACACCGCCGAGCCAGTTGGCCTTGGGGGTGTAGTCGGTCAGCCAGGTGTAGGGGCTGGTGAGCACCAGCAGGCCACCGCTGCGCAGTCTGGGCGCAATGTCCCGCAGGAAGCGGGCGGGTTCCCGCAGCCGGTCGATCAGGTTGGAAGCGAGCACCAGGTCGTAGTCGCCGTACTTGGGCTTGAGGTTGCAGGCATCCCCCTGGCTGAAGTGGACCCGTTCGCTCTGTTCGCGGCCGAGCTCATGGCGGGAGAGTCGCGCCTCGCAATACTCCACCAGCTCCCCTTCCACCGGCACCGCGTAGCGGAAGCTGTCCTGGCTGGCGAGCGCCAGCGCCACGTCGATGAAGCGGGCCGAGTAGTCGACCCCGTCCACGTGGGCGAAGTGACGCGCCAGTTCGAAGCTGGCGCGGCCGGTGGCGCAGCCGATATCGAGCGCCCGCTCATGGCGGCCGCACAGCTCGCTGGCAAGGCTGGCCAGAGCTTCGGCGTAGTTGGCGACCCCGAAGTGGGTCGGCCCGTACTGGAAGTCGAGATACTGAGCGACGAGCGTGTCGGTTTCATAGGGATTGACGACGACCGGCTCCTGATAACGGGAAACCAGATAGCGAAAGCCCGCATGCTGGAAGAAGTGGCGGCGGAAGGCGTAGCGGGAGGACTTGAGCGTCTCGTTGCCGGTACTGATCCAGCTGCCCCCCTTGATGAGGGTGTGCTTGCTGTCGAAGGTGGGAGTGGAGAAGTCGTCGTAGAGGGGATGCACCTTGAACCCCTCGAAGCCGTCGATGGCGGTGCTGGTCCATTGCCAGACGTTGCCCACCAGATCGAAGAAGCTGCCCTGCGGGCAGGCATCCACCGGACAGGATGATGCGAAGCGGGTCAGGTTGATGTTGCCGGGCGCCTCGATCCAGTCCGGCTGATCGCCGGCCAGCTGTTCGCGCAGCAGCATCCACTCCCCCTCGCTCGGCAACTGGACGGGCAGGCCGGTCTGGGCCGCCTGCCAGCGGCAGAAGGCGGCGGCCTCCAGCTGGTTCACCTCCACCGGCCAGTCCCAGGGCATAGGGACCTGCTCGGTCATCAGCCGCAGTTGCAGTTGCTCGGGTTCGAGGGGGTCGCCGACCCAGAAGG
Organism: Aeromonas sp. Y318-1; assembly: GCF_027706125.1. Classification (NCBI taxonomy): domain Bacteria; kingdom Pseudomonadati; phylum Pseudomonadota; class Gammaproteobacteria; order Aeromonadales; family Aeromonadaceae; genus Aeromonas; species Aeromonas sp. Y318-1. The sequence continues at coordinate 117,881 of NZ_JAPDCM010000013.1, read as the reverse complement.
TGGGCATGCGGGCCCTGGCATACTGGCGCCAGCCCCAGCCTTCGTCATCCCACCAGGCGCGGGTCTGGTAGCCGCCTGCCTGCACGAAATCGAAAAATTCTGCGTTGCTCACCAGCATGCGGCTGGCCTGGAAGGGGGCCAGTTCGATGTGGCGCTCGCCATATTCGTTGTCCCAGCCGTAGGTGGCGTCCTGTTTGCCGAGCCGCACCCGGCCACCGGCCACCGGCAGCAGGCTGTTGGCGGGCACCTCGTCACGGCAACGCCGCGCCTCGGCGCAGACCGGCCACTGGGGCTGGCTGCGCACCCAGGCCAGCGGCAGCTGGCGGATCAGCACGCTGGAGGTCTCGAGGTGGATGCGCTCATGCTCTATCCCCATCAATATGACCCAGGCCGGGCTCTGCCAGTCGATGGGCAGGGTCAGCGGCATCCGTTCGATGAAATCACACACCAGGGCGCGCACCTGGCCGCGATAGTCGCGCAGCTCGCTGACGGAGGGCCAGTCGTAGTGGGTCTCGTCCAGATCGTCCCAGCTCATCTCGTCCACCCCGATGGCGACCATGGCCTCGATGCGGGCGTCGAGCCGACCCTCGATGAGGCGGGCCGCCAGCAGCTTGTTGATGAAGAAGGCGGCGGTGTGGCCGTAGTAGAAGATGAGCGGGTGGCGCAGGGGGATCGCCTTGTCAAACCAGGCCCGCTCGTCGGCCAGGCAGTCGAACAGCGAGTCGTAGAGATCGAAGGTCTGGCAGAAGTAGGCGAGCAGCTCGCGGCGCTTGTGTTCGGGATCGCTGCCGGTCAGCAGCGGGGTACGGGTCGGTTCCGGCAGGCCGGTGGCGGTGGAATAGAGAAGAGTGGCTTGGGTCACGCTCTGACTCCTTGTTGGCAGTGAAGACTGACAAGACAGTGGTAATGGCATTACCGCGATGGAGAGCTTTGTACGCACAAGGTACCACTATTGGCTCAACAGACCGGCTCGGCAACCAAAAACTTCCACGGCTTGTCAGCATAGCGACCCCGCGAACGGCTCGCCAATCGGTCGTCCACCTGCCCGTTCGGGGATAGTCAGATTCGCCAGATTATGGTCTGAATGACTCTCCACTTGTTGTGCTCATGTGGCGTAAAAATAGATATTTTCTTTTAAATCATGCAGTTGATTAACTGGCACAGGCTTTGCAATGGATGCTGACCAAGGGGCCACGACTGGCCAATACACAATGAGGAGAGTGGCGATGAAATGGATGATGGGGGTGGTGCTGGCGGTCGGACTCAGCGGGTGCAGCTGGCTGGATGATACCCGGGTGAGCGGGGCAGGGGCCGTGATCGAGCAGCAGCACGGGGTGGGCCGGCAGGTGACCCGAGTGCTGGCCGGGGTGCCTGCCAGCGTCCATCTGGTGGCCGGTGAGCCGCGCGGATTGCGCATCCGCGGGCAGGAGAACCTGTTGCCCTACCTGGTGCTGAGCGAGCGGGGCGACAAGCTGGAGATCGAGGTGAAGGACGGTTATCGGCTCGATCCAACCGAGCCGCTGGAGATCACCATCACCCTGCCCGCGCTCCATGAGCTGGCGCTGGCAGGGGTCGCCAACGGTGAGCTGCGCGGCTTCAAGGGGGAGGCGCTGGTGCTGTCGGTGGCCGGGGTTGGCGACATCGTCGCCGACGGGCTCGAACTGGATCGGCTGGAGGGCAACATCGCGGGCGCCGGCAGCCTGGATCTGGGGAACAGCACGGCCAGAGCCGTCGAGCTCAACATCGCCGGCTCAGGGGATGTGCTGGGGGCCGAGCTGAAGGGGCGTGAGGTGGAGGTCAATATCGCCGGCAGCGGCGACGTGGAGGTCCGGGCGCAGGATCGGCTCAAGGTGGGTATCGCCGGCTCGGGCTCGGTCAGCTACTGGGGCGATCCCGTGCTGCAGAGCGAGATCGCCGGCTCCGGCGAGGTGAGCCGGCAGGGCAGCTGAATGGTTTTGTCCACCGAGCAGAAAAAAACAGGCCCGTCACGGGCCTGTTTCGATCAGAGGTGGCGGGCGTGAAAGCGCAGGTGCGCCTCGATGAAGCTCGCCACGAAGTAGTAGCTGTGATCGTACCCGGCGTGGCGGTTGAGCTCCAGCGGCCACTCCTTGCCGGCGGCCGCATCGGCGAGGGCGTCGATGTGCAGCTGTTCGGCCAGGAAGGGATCGTCCAGCCCCACGTCCACCAGGGTCGGCAGCGGCGTCACCTCATGGTGGCGCAGCAGCTGGCAGGCATCCCACTCCTGCCACAGCAAGGGGTTGTTGCCGAGGTAGGCGCCGAGCGCCTTCTGACCCCAGGGGCAGCGGCTCGGGTGGCTGATGGGGCTGAAGGCCGACACCGAGCGGTAGCGCCCGGGCTCGCGCAGGGCGGCGATGAGCGCCCCGTGGCCGCCCATGGAGTGGCCGCTGATGGCGCGTTTCGTCGAGACCGGGAAGTGGGTCTCGATGAGCTCGGGCAGCTCGCGGGTGACGTAGTCGTACATCTGGTAGTGATCGCGCCAGGGATGCTGGGTGGCGTTGACGTAGAAGCCGGCGCCCATGCCGAGATCGTAACCGGGGTCGTCCGCGACGTCTTCGCCGCGCGGGCTGGTGTCCGGTGCCACCAGGGCGATGCCGAGCTCGGCGGCGATACGCTGGGCGCCCGCCTTCTGCATGAAGTTTTCATCGGTGCAGGTGAGGCCGGAGAGCCAGTAGAGCACGGGTACCTTCTGGCCGGTGAGGGCCTGGGGCGGCAGATAGATGGCGAAGCGCATCTCGCAACCCAGCACCTCGGAGGCGTGGCTGTAGCGCTTGTGCCAGCCGCCGAAGCTCTTGTTGCTGCTGATTATGTCCAGATTCATCGGGGGAACTCCTGCACCCCGCCCACGGAGGCGGGCGGGGTGATCATGCTCAGTAGTGGATGACGCTGCGGATGCTCTTGCCTTCGTGCATCAGATCGAACGCCTCGTTGATCTGCTCGAGCCCCATGGTGTGGGTGATGAAGTCGTCCAGCTTGAACTCCCCCTGCATGTAGCGCTGCACGTAGCTCGGCAGCTCGCTGCGACCGCGCACGCCGCCGAAGGCGCTGCCGCGCCAGACCCGGCCGGTGACCAGCTGGAACGGACGGGTGCTGATCTCCTGGCCGGCGCCGGCCACCCCGATGATGACCGACTCGCCCCAGCCCTTGTGGCAGCACTCCAGCGCCGCGCGCATCACCTTGACGTTGCCGATGCACTCGAACGAGAAGTCGACGCCGCCGTCGGTGAGCTCGACGATCACCTCCTGGATGGGCTTGTCATAGTCGTTCGGGTTGATGCAGTCGGTGGCGCCCAGTTTGCGGGCCAGTTCGAACTTGCTCTCGTTGATGTCGATGGCGATGATGCGGCCGGCTTTGGCCAGGCGAGCGCCGATCACCGCGGAGAGGCCGATGCCGCCCAGCCCGAAGATGGCGACGCTCTCACCCTCTTTCACCTTGGCGGTGTTCATCACGGCGCCGATGCCGGTGGTGACGCCGCAACCGAGCAGGCAGACCTCTTCCAGCGGGGCGGCCGGGTCCACCTTGGCGATGGAGATCTCGGGCAGTACCGTGTATTCGCTGAAGGTGGAGGTGCCCATGTAGTGATAGATGGGTTGGCCATCCTTGGAGAAACGGGTGGTGCCGTCCGGCATCAGCCCCTTGCCCTGGGTGGCGCGGATCTTCTGGCACAGGTTGGTCTTGCCGGATTTGCAAAACTTGCACTCGCCGCACTCGGGGGTGTAGAGCGGGATCACGTGATCGCCCACCTTGACGCTGGTGACGCCCTCGCCGACGGATTCGACGATGCCACCCCCCTCGTGACCGAGGATGCAGGGGAAGACCCCTTCCGGATCTTCACCGGAGAGGGTGAAGGCATCGGTGTGACAGACGCCGGTCGCGACGATGCGTACCCGCACTTCGCCCGCCTGGGGCGGCATGACCTCGATTTCTTCGATGGAGAGGGGCTGGCCCGGGCCCCAGGCGATGGCGGCCTTACACTTGATGCTTTGAACCTGTGCCATGACGGATGTCCTTATTGTTGAGTAGGGTGAGGAGAATGGGTTCGGACATCCAGTGTAGTTTCCCGCTTATTTGGTGATAATAAGGCGAAATCTGAAATCACTTTTACAGACAGGTAATAATGTTCGGCTGGGAAGGGATCTGTGAATTTGTCAGCGTGGCGGAGCAGGGGGGCTTTACCCCGGCGGCGCGCAAGCTGGGGGTGTCGGTGGCCCAGGTGAGCCGGCAGGTGGCGCAGCTGGAGGATCGGCTGCAGGCCAAGCTGCTGCTGCGCACCACCCGCCAGGTGCGGCTCACCGAGCTCGGCGAGATCTACTATCGCCACTGTCGCCAGCTGCTGGACAACCTCTACGAGGCGGAGCTGGCGGTGGGCCGCCATCAGGCGGTGCCGCAGGGCACCCTGCGCATCACGGCCCCGGTCTCCTACGGCGAGAGCCGCATCGCCCCGCTGGTGAACGACTTCATGGTGCGCTTTCCCCAGCTGGAGGTGACCCTCAACCTCACCAACCAGCTGCTGGATCTGGTGCACGAGGGCTACGATCTGGCGCTGCGGCTCGGCCACCTCAAGGACTCCAGCCTGGTGGCGCGCAAGCTGGCGCAGCGGGTGCCCTATGTGTGCGCCTCGCCCGCCTACACCGCCCGCCACGGCATGCCCAACAGCCTCTCCGAACTCACCCGCCACACCTGCCTGGTGGGCAACAGCGACGAGTGGCACTTCACCCTGGATGGCCGTCCCCACAGCGTGCGGGTGCACGGCCTGCTTCACTGCAACAGCGGCCACGCCCTGCTGGATGCGGCGCTCAAGGGGATCGGCATCATCCAGCTGCCGGACTACTACGTGAGCGACCATCTGGCCCGAGGCGAGCTTATCGAGCTGCTGCCGGAGCTGCGGGCGCCGGCGGAGGGGATCTGGGCCCTCTATCCCCACAACCGCCATCTCTCTCCCAAGGTGCGGCTGCTGGTGGACTATCTGGCCGAGCGGCTGAGCGATCCCCATCAGCCCGCGCTGGTGCGCCCCGTCGGCTGACTTCGCCCAATAAAAAAGGCCCGCATGTGCGGGCCTTTTGCATGGCATGAAGGAGGGGTTATTCCCGCTCCTTGACGTAGGGGGTGCCGAGCGCCTTGGGTGCCACCGCCTTGCCGATGAAGCCGGCCAGCAGGAACACGGTCAGGATGTAGGGCAGTGCCTCGATGGCTTGCACCGGGATCGGGAAACCGCCGATGCTGACCCCTTGCAGCCGGATGGCGACCGCATCGAGGAAGCCGAACAGCAGGCAGGCCGCCATGGCGTTCCAGGGGCGCCACTTGCCGAACACCAGCGCCGCCAGCGCCATGAAGCCCTTGCCCGCGCTCATGTTGGGGATGAACTGGGCAGTCTGGGCCACCGCCAGGTAGGTGCCGCCGATACCGGCCAGCAGGCCGCCGATGATGAGCGCGGTGTAGCGCATGCGCACCACAGAGATGCCGGCGGTGTCGACCGCTGCCGGCGCTTCGCCCACCGCCCGCAGGCGCAGGCCGAAGCGGGTACGGAACAGCACCCACCAGGCCAGCGGCACGGCGGCGAACGCCACGTACTCCAGCAGGGAGTGGCCGCTCAGCAGCTCGCTGTAGAGCTGGCCAACGACAGGCACGTCATACAGCTCCTTGGCATAGGGCAGGTCGATGGGGGCGAAGCGGGCCGCGCCGGACAGCGCCGGGGTCTGGCCGCCTTGATCAAACCAGTAACGACCCAGGGTGACGGTCAGGCCGGCCGCCAGGATGTTGATGGCCATGCCGCTCACCACCTGATCACCACGGTGGGTGATGGTGGCAAAGCCGTGCATCAGGGCGAACAGGATGGAGACACCCACCCCGGCACCCAGCCCAATCCAGGCCGAGCCGGAGACGGCTGCCGCCGCCGCGCTGGCGAACGCCGCCGCCAGCAGCTTGCCCTCCAGGGCGATGTTGACCACCCCTGAGCGCTCGCAGAACATGCCGGCCATGGCCGCCAGAATGAGGGGCGGCGCGGTGCGGATGGTGGCATCCAGCATCAGGATCAGAATTTCGAACATGATCAGGCCCCCTTAACTTGCGCAGAGCGGTTGGCAAACGCCAGATAGAGCTGCTCGATGCGCGGACGCATCATGTGCTCAAGGGCGCCACAGAACAGGATCACCAGACCCTGCAACACCACCACTATGTTGCGGTCCACCCCGAACTCGAAGCTGAGCTCGGCGCCGCCTTGATAGAGGAAGCCGAACAGCAGGCTGGCGATGATGACGCCGACCGGGTGGTTGCGCCCCATCAGCGCCACCGCGATGCCGGTGAAGCCGAAGCCTTCCACGAAGTTGAGCTTGATCTGGTGCAGTTCACCCTGCAGCACGTTGAGGGCGAAGAAGCCCGACAGCATGCCGGAGATCACCATGGCCAGGATCACCACCTTGGGATAGGAGATGCCGGCATAGGCGGACGCACTCTGGCTGGCACCGACCGAGCGGATCTCGTAGCCCCAGCGGGTATGCCAGATGAAGACCCACACCAGCGCCGCACAGAGCAGTGCCCAGAAGAAGCTGATGTTGAGCGGGCTGTTCGACATCTCCATGCCGAATGCCCCCGCCAGTTCGCTCATCTTCGGCAGCCAGCTCGCCTCGGCAAACACCTTGCTCTCGGTGGCCATGGAGCCCGCCGGCTTGAACACCTCGACCAGCAGGTAGGCCATCAGGGAGGCGGCGATGAAGTTGAACATGATGGTGGTGATGACGATGTGGCTGCCGCGCTTGGCTTGCAGCCAGGCCGGGATGAAGGCCCAGGCCGCGCCGAACAGGCCGCCGGCGATGATGGCCAGCGGCAACAGCAGGGCAAACGGCAGGGAATCACCCAGCAGCAGACAGACCAGACCGACACCGAGGCCGCCGATATAGGCCTGCCCCTCGCCACCGATGTTGAACAGACCGGCGTGGAAGGCCACCGCCACCGACAGACCGGTAAAGATGAAGCCGGTCGCGTAGTAGAGGGTGAAACCGACCCCTTCACCGGTGCCGAAGGCGCCGTACCACATGATCTCGGCGGCATCGACCGGGTTGATGTCGAGGTAGTAGAACAGGATGGCCGACACCAGGAAGGCCAGCAGGATATTGACCGCGGGCAGTACGCCCACGGAGATCCAGGCAGGGATACGTGCTTGGCTCATGGGCGAGCCTCCTTGGCAATCTGGTCGGTGACGGGGGTGTTGACCATCAGCAGGCCGAATCCGTTACAAGTGGCTGTGAGCTTCATGATGTGGCTCCTTGTGATTGGCTGGCCGCCACCTCGTCAGGAACTATGTTCGCCATCATCAGACCGATAGTGCGTTCATCCGCCTTGGCGGCATCCAGCTCACCGACGATGCGACCGTCGGCGATGACCAGGATGCGGTCAGAGAGGCTCATGATCTCGTCCAGCTCCACCGATACCAGCAGCACTGCCTTGCCCTTGTCGCGCATGGCGATGATCTGCTGGTGGATGTACTCGATGGCGCCGATGTCGACCCCACGGGTCGGCTGGCCGATCAGCAGCACATCCGGGTCCTGCTCCACTTCCCGGGCGATCACCAGCTTCTGCTGGTTGCCGCCGGAGAAGTTGGCGGTCTTGTGCTCGGGATGGGGCGGGCGCACGTCCCACTTGTCCATCTTGGCCTGGCAATCCTGCAGGATCGCCTCTTTGTTCTGCAGCCAGCCCTTGTTGTACTGGGGGCGGCGGTGATAGCCGAGGATGAAGGCCTCTTTCGCCTCGAAGCGGTTGATGAGACCCATCTTGTGTCTGTCTTCCGGCACGTGGCCGAGGCCGAAGTTGCGCACCCGCTCCGGGTCGGCCGGGTGGCTCACGCTCACTTCGTGGGCCTGGCCGCCGCCGGTGATGGTGAAGCTGCCTTTGCTCGGTTTGAGGATGCCGCCGAGCAGGCTGAGCAGCTCGGACTGGCCGTTGCCGGAGACGCCGGCGATGCCGACCACTTCACCGGCCCGCACCTCGAAGCTGACGGATTTGACCCGCTCCACCTTGGCGTCGTCCACATAGCTGAGGCCATCGACCTTGAGCTTGGCGTCGCCAGGCTGGGTCGGCCCCTTGTCGACCTTGAGGCGCACCTTGCGGCCCACCATCAGTTCGGCCAGCTGCTCCTTGTCGGTATCCTTGGTGGCGACGTGGGCCACCATTTCACCCCGGCGCATGATGGAGACCTGATCCGTGATGGCCAGGATCTCGCGCAGCTTGTGGGTGATGAGGATGATGGTGGCGCCCTGATCGCGCAGTTTCTTGAGCACCTCGAACAGGTGATCCGCCTCTTGCGGGGTCAGTACCCCGGTCGGCTCGTCCAGGATCAGGATGCGGGCGCCGCGATAGAGCGCCTTGAGGATCTCGACCCGCTGTTGCAGGCCTACCGGCAGATCCTCGACCTTCTCGTGTAGCGGCACTTCGAGACCATAGTCCCGTGCCAGCTCGCCCAGCAGCTTTTCGGCCGCCGCCAGGCTCTTGCCCAGGTGCCAGCCGTTTTCCGCGCCGAGAATCACGTTTTCTAACACTGTAAAATTGTTAACCAGCATAAAGTGCTGGTGCACCATGCCCACGCCTGCGGCAATCGCATCTTGTGAGCCATGGGGTTTGAACGGGTTGCCGTCGATGAACATCTCGCCTTTGTCGGCGTGGTAGAAACCGTAGATGATGCTCATCAGGGTCGACTTGCCGGCGCCATTTTCGCCGACGATACCGTGAATGCTGCCTTTACGAACCTTAAGGTCGATCTGCTTGTTGGCGTACACTTCGCCAAACCGCTTATCGATACCCCTTAATTCGATGGCATAGCGATCTGTCTGGTCCATGATGCAGTCCTTGCGGGTCATGAAAAGAGACTAAAAACCGGCCCGTGCGGGCCGGTCGTTGGGTTGAGAGTAGTAGCGGTTACTCAGTATTTGCAGGTGCTGTCGCTCATGTAGTCGTGCACCTTGACCTTGCCGGAGATGATTTCGGCCTTGATGGCGTCCACCTTGGCTTTCATCTCGGGGGTGATCAGCTTCTCGTTGTCTTTGTCGAGAGCCCAATCCACACCACCCTCGGCCAGGCCCAGGTTCTTGATGCCCGGTTTCCAGGTGCCCTTGGCGGCGTCATCCCAGGTCTGGTAGGCGGCCAGGCCAACCGACTTGACCATGGAGGTCAGCATGGTGCCCGGTTGCAGGTGGTTCTGGTTGGAATCCACGCCGATGGCCAGCTTGCCTTCGTCCTTGGCGGCTTGGTAAACACCGATGCCGGTACCGCCGGCGGCGGCATAGACTACGTCGGCGCCCTTGGCGAACTGGGACTTGGCCAGTTCAGCACCCTTGGCCGGGTCAGCAAACGCCGCCGGGGTGGAGCCGGTCATGTTCTGGAACACTTCGATCTTCGGATTGACGTACTTGGCACCCTGCTCGTAGCCGCACTCGAACTTGCGGATCAGCGGGATGTCCATGCCGCCCACGAAGCCGACCTTGCCGGTCTTGGAGGCGATGGCAGCCAGGGCGCCCACCAGGAAGGAACCTTCATGCTCCTTGAAGATGACGGACTGGACGTTCGGCTTGTCGACCACCATGTCGATGATGGTGAACTGGGTTTTCGGGAACTCGGTCGCTACTTTCTCTACCGCGGAACCCATGTTGAAGCCGACGGCAACGATCGGACCGTTGCCACGGCTGGCCAGACGACGCAGACCCTGCTCACGCTGGGCTTCATTCTGGGGTTCGAACTCCTTGACCTTGACGCCTTTGTCTTTGTTGTAGACTTCGACGCCATTGCGGAACACGGCTTCGTTGAACGATTTGTCGAATTTGCCTGCGGTGTCGTAGATGACGGCGGGCTGGGAGGCTGCCTGGGCAGAAAGGGCAGCGAGAGTGAGGGCGGCAACGGTGGCCAGCTTGAGCACTTTAGTCACGATCGTATCCTTGATTGTTATGTGAGGGTCCACAACCTGCCGGGGCAGGCCATAAAGCACGCTGGCTAACTGTAAGTGAGCCACGGTGTGGGTCAAGGAGATCATAAAGGAAAAACGTTTGCGTTAACGGTTTGAAATATAAGCAAATCGCTTTATAAGTGGTTGTTTTGATGCCTGTTTTCAGATTTAAATTCTGTGAATAATTGGCTCCAAATGACATTTCTGTTTGTATTCATGAGGTTATAAGCAAGCGTTTTCACATGATGACCAATATTTAAGATTCTATTGGCACCATTTGATGGTTTGGTATCAGTATCTTTCGTTATTAGCACTAGTTGGAGAGTACCCCAGATAGTGGATTTGCCGGCGAGAGTGAACGAGCTCATATAGCTGCACATTGCCGCTTTTCATATGAGTACTCTTGTGTATTATGCGACTCGACTGCGCCTCCTGGATGGGGGCGTGTTTTTTCACTTATTCGAGCGATAAAAAATGAAAAAAAATGTGCTGAGTGCAGCAGTGGCTTGCGTATTGTCAGGTGTCATGTTGACCGCTTGTGGAGGTGGCGGCGACGAAGGTGGCAACGGTGGCAACAGCGGTGGTGGCACCGACACCGGCAGCAAGCCCCTGCACACAGCAATTTTCCTCGATGCCGCCGTTGCTGGCCTCAACTACCGGTGCGCCAATTACAGCAGCATCACCAACGCCAATGGTGAGTTTCTGTTCAATGATGGCGACAGCTGTTCCTTCACTCTGGGCAACCAACTGTTGGGTTCGGTGACGCTCAAGGCTGGTAGCTCTTTGGTCACTCCCTATACCTTGGCGGGTGATGACAAGAACAAGGCGATCCGCATCGCAGCCCTGTTGCAAACTCTCGACAGTGATAACAACCCGGAAAATGGCATTACCCTCGACAAGGCACAGGTCGCACAACTGGGGATCATCGAATTAGGTAGCGATGACGCCTTTAACACCTCACTGGTCGAGGCCCTGAAAACGGCAGGCCTGACCAAGGATGTCGTCTCCCTGGCCGCAGCGAAAGACCATCTCTCTGCCACTCTGGCGGGTGTCAATGGTCGCTCTGTCGCGGTCGACAAGGTGCTCTCGGATTTACAAGCGCTGACCGATATGAAAGCCCTTAACGTTGAAGAGAAACTCAAGGAGTACAAAGACACTCTGCTGGCTGAAACCACAGATAATGGCAAGATTGACCGCCAGATCGTGCTGGCCACGCTGGCCATGCTCGAAGTAACCAACGACCCCATTGTTGCAGAACGCCTGGGCTTTACCTCCTCTGAAATGGGCGTGAATTACAGCACCAACCTGGCCAAAGTGATCGATGTCATCATCCACACCCCCTATTCCGCCTCCGTTATCCTCAAGGGTGACAAGGGGTATACCCGCGACGTAGCCAAGCTAATGGGGACCTATGCCGATAGCATGGACAAGGTCGCCGCCACCCTGGCCGATATCCAGAACCCGGGTTACAGCGCTACCTATGGTGATGACGAGTCTGTCACTCTCAACTTCGACGGCGCCAAGGCACTGCGCGCCTCAGCCATGGCGATGGCATCGGCACTCAATATTGCCGCATCATACCAATATGGCCCGGACAAAGCCTATTCTGTCCAGGAAGAAGAGGTGACCTTGCCTCGCATGCTCATCACTTACTCTTGGGATGGGCAACAGCAAAACACCATCTATGGTGAGAATGCCAGCACCTTCAAGACCCAGTTCAGCCCGGTGGATATCGAGCCGGATAGCCTGATGAGTCACCCCGATTTCTTCCGCCTGACTGACGATGCCAAGATGCACTTGGGCAAGGCCAAAGCTCAGCTGAAGCAAGCGGTAGACATTGCGCTGACCATCGATCAGAGCAAGCTGGACGACTCTTTGACCGAAGAGGATATCGCCGCCAACACCAAATTCCTGACCCAGCTGGCGAACCATTTCTTGGGCAAGGAGCCCACTGTCGAGTGGACAAATCGCAAGATCAAGTACGTCAATACCGGCATGAATTGGGAGCCCAAAGAGGTGGGCGTCAAGTTCAACATCAACGTGATCCCGTTCTTTGACGAGATGCTGGATCGCAGCGATATGACCATCAAGGTATCTGGCAACTGTGCTGTGGGTATTCGGGATGCCGAACTCTCCAAGGCAATGGGAGAACCCATGTGCCTGATCTCGAGTGACGAGTTCAAGGCGCTTCTTGCCAAAAACGATTACGATGCACTCAAGTACATCGGCTGGATGCAGGAAGATCAATACAACCACACTAGCATCTATGCCAAGGGAGTGGGCTATGATTGGTCAACCCAAATGACACCGGTGGCCGGGTCGACCTTCGACAAGGTCTTCGTATCTTGTACCGATCTGGATGGAAACAAGGTCAGCTGTGCCAATCAGCTGTAAAAAATGCAGAGCGCTCCTGCTGGGGGTGCTCTTTTTGCTGATGCCGGCGGCACAAGCTGCCGGCATGTTGGCACGCTACAATGACTATCGGGAGCGTGTCTTCGATAGTCAGGGCCAGTTGCAATATCAATTGAACACCCGTGAATACTTGCAGAGGATGCCCAGCGGGCGTCCGTCATTGTCCAGTCTCTTTGCGTTGCGCGAAATGCAACGGGCGTCACTGGAGTTGAAACAAGGCACCTTGATGGTGGATGCCATCATAGTGCACTTCCAGCATGGGTATTATCAGGACGGCATGCTCATGATGGGTAGTACGGAAGTGACGCTGCCTGAAGGCCGTTTGCGAGCAGCCTCCCTTCGTTTTGACCCTGTTCATCAGGTGCTGGATGCCCCACGGGCTATGTTATTGAGCTTTTCTGGTGATGTGTTGGGACAATATCGGAACTATCACCGCCCTCTTCGTTGATCCCGCCGGTTGGTCTCTGGCCGCTCAGGCCGTATAATCCCCGCCTGTATAAATAAACAGGAGTGGTGATGGACGTTTCAACCCTGCTCGACGGGCTCAATGACAAGCAAAGAGACGCGGTGGCGGCCCCCCGTTGCAACCTGCTGGTACTGGCCGGTGCCGGTTCGGGCAAGACCCGGGTGCTGGTGCACCGTATCGCCTGGCTGATGCAGGTGGAACGCTGTTCACCCTTCTCCATCATCGCGGTCACTTTTACCAACAAGGCGGCGGCCGAGATGCGTGGCCGGGTCGAAAAAGTGATCGGTGACGGCGTGCGCGGCATGTGGATCGGCACCTTCCACGGCATCGCCCACCGCCTGCTACGGGCCCACCATCTGGATACCGGCTTGCCGCAGGATTTCCAGATCCTCGACTCCGACGACCAGTACCGCCTCATTCGCCGGGTGCTCAAGGCGCTCAATCTCGACGAGAAGCACTGGGCCCCGCGTGCCGTGATGGGCTACATCAACGGCAAGAAGGACGAGGGCCTGCGTCCCGGCGACATCGATCTCTACGGCGACCCCGTCACCCGCACCTATCAGCAGATCTACAAGACCTACCAGGAGACCTGCGATCGCTCCGGGCTGGTGGACTTCGCCGAGCTGCTGCTGCGCGCCCACGAGCTGTGGCTGAACAAGCCGCACATCCTCGAGCACTACCGCGACCGCTTTCAGAACATCCTGGTGGACGAGTTCCAGGACACCAACGGCATCCAGTACGCCTGGTTGCGGATGCTGGCAGGGGATTCCGGCAAGGTGATGATCGTCGGCGACGATGACCAGTCCATCTACGGCTGGCGCGGCGCCAAGATCGAGAACATCCAGCGCTTCCTGACCGACTATCAAGGGGCCGAGACCATTCGCCTCGAGCAGAACTACCGCTCCACCGCCAACATCCTCAAAGCGGCCAACTGCGTCATCGCCAACAACGCCGAGCGCCTTGGCAAGGAGCTGTGGACCGAGGGGGCCGAGGGCGAGCCGATTTCGCTGTACGCCGCCTTCAACGAGGTGGACGAAGCCCGCTTCGTGGTTGGCCGCCTCAAGGACTGGAAAGAGAAAGGTGGCCTGCTCGCCGACTGCGCCATCCTCTATCGCTCCAACGCCCAGTCGCGGGTGCTGGAAGAGGCGCTGATGCAGGACGCCATGCCCTACCGCATCTACGGCGGCCTGCGCTTCTTCGAGCGCCAGGAGATCAAGGACGCCATGGCCTACCTGCGCCTTATCAACAACCGTGGCGACGATGCCAGCTTCGAGCGGGTGGTCAACACCCCGACCCGCGGCATCGGCGATCGCACCCTGGAGATCCTGCGCAACAACGCCCGGGATCAGGGCCAGAACCTGTGGCAATCGGCCAAGGCGCTGCTCAATGACAAGGTGCTGACCGGCCGCGCCGGCAATGCGGTGCGTGGCTTTGTCGAGCTGATCGACGCGCTGGAGGAGCAGGTTTCTCTGCTGCCGCTGCACCAGCAGGCGGACATCGCCATCCAGCACTCCGGCCTCAAGGCCATGTATCTGGCGGAAAAAGGTGAGAAATCCCAGGCGCGGGTCGAGAACCTGGACGAATTGGTCACCGCCTGCCGTCAGTACCAGCGTCCGGACGAGCTGGAGGACATGAGCGATCTCTCCGCCTTCCTCGCCCACGCGGCGCTGGAATCCGGCGAGAATCAGGCGGACGAATATGCCGACGCGGTGCAATTGATGACGCTGCACAGCGCCAAGGGGCTGGAGTTCCCGCTGGTGCTGCTGGTCGGCGTCGAAGAGGGCATGTTCCCCAGCCAGCAATCGACCGAGGAGTCGGGCCGGCTGGAAGAGGAGCGCCGCCTCTGTTACGTCGGCATGACCCGCGCCATGGAGAAGCTCTACATCTGTTATGCCGAGAGCCGCCGCATCTACGGCCGCGAGATGTTCCACAAGCCGAGCCGCTTTATCCGCGAGATGCCCGCCGAGTGTCTGGAAGAGATCCGGCTGCGCACTCAGGTCAGCCGCCCCACCCAGTACGGCCGCTTTAGCCAGAACGAGGTGCAGCAGAGCTTCGACGCCAGCGGCATCAAGCTCGGCCAGCGGGTGCTCCATCCGAAATTCGGGGAAGGGGTGGTACTCAACTTCGAAGGGGTCGGCCAGCAGAGCCGGGTGCAGATCCAGTTCGACGACGTCGGCGCCAAGTGGCTGGTGACGGCGTATGCCAGATTGGAGACGCTGTAAGGCGCAGCGCACCCGCCATCAATACAAAAAGGAGCCGTTGGCTCCTTTTTTGCCAAGATTGTAGGTTCGATTAGCGAAGCGTAATCGGACGTTCGCGTCATGGATAAATTGTGTGCCTGGTTGCTGGCAGCACGGCCGGCGCCGTGCAGGACGCGAGGGCTGGGCCCTCGACAGGGTTTCGCCCGCCCTGCTCCGATTTGGCCCCTGCCATTGCCTCTGACCCTCGGCGGATCAATACCGTGCCTGGCTCTGGCTTGGGGACATCCCGTAAAGCCGCTTTAGTCAGAACAAAGCGCGGCAGAGCTGGGGGCAAACCTAGTTCGATGACATTTTCGCCAAGTGACTGGAGATGGTAAATAAGAGGTTGGAAGTGTTGTCATGCTATCGTCTTTGGTTTCACCAACCCGGCCTAGGCCGGGTTGGTTGTCATATAAATAGACGCGATAGGCATAAAATGCGTCGCTATTCTAAGCGATGACTTTTATTTTATGTAAGCTGATTCAAGTCATTAATAAGGTTTTGGCATTTAGTTCTGTTCTTGAACAATGAACCTGGATATGAATCTGCATATCCAACATTTGGATCTTGCATCACGCGAATTAATTTTTTGGAAATTGTCTTTGTGTGTTCCTCAACAGTTTCAGTAGAGAATGTCAATGTGTTTTTGAAAGATGCACCTTCTTCACGTCTTAATAATGAAAACACCAAGTGAGCAATAAGTCTATTTCCATGTATTAATATTAGTGATGGTCTCCCGCTTAGGGAGGCTTCCATGTCATATATCGTCTTGTCAATTACTCTTTGTATTTTAACTAATTTCCAAAGCTCTGGCCCCAATATACTATTGACCAATGTCAAATATGGCGGTTTAGTTATGTCATCCCATAACTTACTTACTTCTCTTTTTGCTGTTACAGCCATTCCTAAGTCTGGATGTGCGCATGCAAGAGCAACCATACCCTCATTGAAGTCGAAACCATTATGTAGATCTGTGATTGACTCCCCGGATTTAACAGCATAAGAGATATTGTCAATTCTCAGCACTCTTTGTAATTCTATCTGTCTTTTATCCAATGCTGCAAAGTCTTTTTTCCCAATGCCGTTTTGAGTGTTTGTGTACTTTGTGATTAGATCTCCTTCTCCTGGTGGACAGTTTTGGAGGGAGATCAACCTTATTGTTACCCTAGTTTTTTCTACGGCCTCGCTATTGGACTGAAAAGCTTGGAATAATGAGCCTACTGTTTGTGCGCCATTGACAATTGCAAGACCATTACATTTAAAGATACCAAATTCTCTTCCTTGGCCACCATATGGGAGCTTTTCTATGGACTCGCACAGGGCCGTTATACCATTATTGAAATACCAAAAGTTTGATGGTGAAGTAATTGCAGTATTAATAATATCTTCATTGACGGGAGTATTACCCATGAATACACGAAGGTTTGGTGAAAATAAATGAACCCCATACTCATTGAATAAACTAGCTATTTGGGAGCCAGATATTTGTCCAAAATATGAATCATAAGGCTCTTGTTTTCTGCCCCACTCAAATATTTCTACAGTTGGAGAAATGTCTTGAATAAGGTGTTGATCTAAAGCTTTATGTATTTTTGTTAGATCAAGATACTCGACTTTAATAACTTCAGATGCTTGATTCTGTTCATCTATGAATGCGTTTAGATCTCCCATCGCATGAGATTGAATAGGTTCAACACCAGTATACGCAAAAACAAGTCTGAACTTTGCTCTAGGGTCTTTTAATGCACTTTGTACTTCTTCTCTTTTTTTATAAACTTTTGTTTCGTAAGTTGTGTCATCAGCTTTTCTAACAAGAAATTTGTCGTAATCGGCGGCAATAAGTTTCCCGACGCCAGATAAGAACTTTAGCATAGCCTCTTGGTTAATTTGTGCTTTACCATCATTGCTCCATTTCGATTGAACAATGTTTAATATTTTTTCATCTTGGTCGAAAAATATTGCATCAATACCACCATCATTTGGCTCATCGGTCACAGATTTTGCAGCTGTATCATAGTCAGCTCTCGCAACTATAGATATTGCGTATGCAGATAGACTGCGAGTGCAGAGAATATTATCTTGATATTCCATGTCTCGATTAGATACGTCAGAAATATCTATGTTTTCAGAAAAGTACTCTTGAAACTTATTCTTTATTTGGGTTACGTGCAGATTCGCCATCTGAATAGCTATAAGTAGCTCCATGGAGGGCTGCAATTGTAGCCCTTTCAAAGTTACTTCTGGTATAGGTATCTGGAGTTCAGCCATAAAAATGAGAGCTGTAAGGCCGTAGGTTCGATTAGCGAAGCGTAATCGGACGATCGCGTAATAGGCGCTTGCGACGGACAAATCCTTTCAAGGGGTTACTCCAATCCCCCCAACATCCCATCCACCGATCCGCACCAATCCTGTGGATAGACACCGCTCGCCACATAACGATGGAAGGTGGAATACGGCCAATCCGCCACCCGGGTGACATGATCATGCTTGAGCGGGTTGATATGGACGTAATCCATATGGCGGCGGTAATCCTGCTCATCCCGGATCAGGTGTTCCCAATAATGGCGTTGCCAGATGCCCCGCTCCCCGTGGCGTAACCGGGTCTGGCTGCGCCGTTCGGTCACCGGCAAGGCGCGGGAGAAGTGGCTTTTGATCAGCCGCCAACGCAGGGGGAAATCGGTGTCTCCCTCCGGCAGAGAGAGGATGCAGTGGAGATGGTCGGGCAACACCACCCAGGCGTGAATGGCGAAGGGGTGAGCCTGTTGCACCTTGGCAACGCTGTGGCGCAGCAGGTCAATCTGCTCCACCAGCA
The DNA here is from genome assembly GCF_027706125.1 of Aeromonas sp. Y318-1. Taxonomy (NCBI): domain Bacteria; kingdom Pseudomonadati; phylum Pseudomonadota; class Gammaproteobacteria; order Aeromonadales; family Aeromonadaceae; genus Aeromonas; species Aeromonas sp. Y318-1. Next base: position 100,005 of record NZ_JAPDCM010000013.1, on the reverse strand, counting down.
ACCGGTTGTTGCGCCGCTCCAGCAGGTTGACGGTAAAGAACCAGGTTCCTCCGGGCCACCATGCCCGCCGCCAGTTGGCCATACCTTCCCCTCGTATCCTTTGATAAAGCCAAGCATAGCCTTGCCGCTATATAGCCAATCACGCGAATGTCCTATGACGCGAACGTCCGATTCCGCGATCGTCCGATTACGCTTCGCTAATCGAACCTACACGCCGCATAAGATGGGTTATCGGTATCGTGGCCGAGAGGCACAAACCCCAGGCTCCCGCCTGTCTGACCTACCTCGGCTGAAACGCCTTGACGATAAATTCGATAAAGAGCCGCACGTTGCGGGACTGCTCCTTGTGGAAGGGGTAGACGGCGAACAGGGCGTGGGGGTCGGGTTGCCAGTGGGGGAGCAGTTTGACCAGGGTGCCGTCCGACAGGTCGTTTGACACGAATTCATCCGGTACCAGGATCACCCCGAGCCCCTGCACCGCCGCCTGTTTCAGGGCGATGCCGTTGTTGGCACAGAAGCTGGCGGGGGGCAGCTCCACCGCCACGCTCTCCGCGTCCCGGGTGAAGAACCACTTGTTGGGGGAGGAGGAGAGGCTGTAGCGCAGGCAGTTGTGGGCCTTGAGATCCGCCGGGTGGGCAGGCTGGCCCGCCTCCTTCAGGTAGTCGGGGGCGGCGCAGAACACCCGCTGCACCTCGCACAGGGGTTTGGCGCGCAGGGTGGAGTCCTCCAGGGTGCCTGCCCCCCGGATCACCACGTCCAGCCCCTGATCCACCAGATCCATATAGGCGTCGCTCAGGATCACCTCGATGCCGATTTCCGGGTAGCGGCGCTGGAATTCGCAGACAAGGGGGTTGAGGCGGATCAGCCCGAAGGACATGGGCATGCCGATCCTCAGCCTGCCCCTGGGGGTGAAGGAGGCGGCCATGATGGACTGGTCGGCGGCCTCCAGGCTGTCCAGCACGGCGCATATCTGGCCGTAATAGGCCATGCCGGCTTCGGTGACGCTCAGCCGCCTTGTGGTGCGGTTGATCAGCGCAATGCCGAGAAAGGCTTCCAGCTCGTTGATGTTCTTGCTGACCGCCGCCTGCGAGAGGCGCAGATCGTCCGCCGCCGCCCTGAAGGTGCCCATTTCCACCACCCGGCGAAAGACGTTCAGCGCCGTGATCTTGTTCATCCTGCCCCCGTTAATTCACTACTGGTAAATGATGGCGCCATCATTGCGCACTTTTATCACAATAGTGCGGTTCCCCGGGGTGTCCACCCCCCATCCCCCGCCAGACAGAGAGTTGCCGGTGGCAGACCGGCCCGGATCATGGCCCTCCGGGGCGTGGCGGGCCCGGCAGAGACGCAGACGAAAGAGAGGCGATGGGCCCCGGGCACCCCGGCCCCGAGGCGGCAGGCATAGCAGGCATAACAGCAGGCGGCAGGGCCCGGGCCCCGCCGCCAGATGGCACGCACCGGCTTACTGCACCTTGCCGGGGGCGGGGGGCAGGGTGATGCCGACATCGGCCCAGGGGTTGGTGCCAAGCAACTGGGCGTGGGGCACATCCGCCTGGTAGCGCATGGTGAACGCTCTGGGCCCGTGGGCGAAGGCCACCAGCAGCCCCTGTTTTGCGTCCATCAACCCGGCGTGCATGCCGAGCCCGTGATAGCTGACGCGCACGGCCTTGTCCTCCAGGCCCACCTTGTCTATCTGGAAGCGGGCGATGCTGCCATCTTGCAGAGTAAAGCCCCAGCGGAACGGCCCGCCGCTGACCACCGTCATCACCTCGTCGATGTCGGTGCCGTCCTCGGCGGAGTTGACGTGCATGCGGCCATATTTGCCGAGCACGGCGCTGCGGGTGCGCTCGTCCAGCGCCATCAGGTCATAGACCTTGGGGTAGGGGCCGACGTCGGTCTCCTCGGTGGCGACGCCGCCCCCTTGCACCGCGGGCTCGCGGCCTGCGAGCCTGGCCTGCTCCAGCAGCTCCCCCTGACTCAGATTGAAGGCCGCAATCAGGGCGCCGTGCTCCGCTTTGGTTAACGCGCGGCGGTGGGAGGCTTCAAGCAGGGGCCTGGCGGCGTCGGGAATGTCGACAGTGACCACGTTGACGCCGATGGGGTTGAGCGCTTTGTTGACCGCTTCGACCCCGCTGACGGCGGGGCGGCCATCGCTGAACTGCACCGAGACGATGTCACCGGCGAAGGTGTTGAAAGAGAGGGCCGAAGCGATGGTGCCGGCCAGCAACGGGATAGGGGTGAGTTTCATACAAGACTCCTCGTTAAGGTTCGAGAAGCAGTCTAGGGCGGCGATGTGTTCACTGAAATGACAGTTGGATGATATGAAAATTCACTGACAGTAATGAATCGTGGGGATCAGGGTCGTCGGCCCGCCCCGGGGGAGAACGCCCTCTGCCAGAGGGTGTGAGCCCGGTTGACGCAACGGGGCCCGGCTTGTGGTATGACTCGGGGCGTCATTAAACAGAACCTGTCGGAGGACGAGACAATGCTGGCGTTGATCACCATGGCGCACCACACCTGCTACCCCAATCCCATCGCCTTTCGGGCCGGAGAGCGGGTGCGCATCGGCCACGAGGACGACGAGTTTCCGGGCTGGGTGCGCACCTTTACCGCAGACGGCAACGAGGGGTGGGCGCCCCTGTACCTGCTGACCCCGATCGGCGCCGGGGAGGCGCAGGCGCGCCAGGACTATACCGCCCGGGAGCTGGATGTGGCGGCGGGGGAGCGGGTTCGAGTGGATCGGGAGCTGGCAGGCTGGCTCTGGGTTCACAACGAAGCGGGGCAATCCGGCTGGATATCGGCCAGCTGCATCGCCTCGCCCTCATAAGGTGGCAGCGGCTCGGAGAAGGAGTAGAGCGGAGAGATAAACCCGGCCAGCGACATGGCGTGCGGCCGGGTGAATTGTAAAGAGTAGGGTGACGGAAAACGGGATCAGCCTAGTCTAATCAACTCGATGGGGGCGTACTGTTCCCGGGAATTGGCCAGCAGCACGCACTTCTCATGCTCGGCCTGATAGGGGGTCAGGTTGTCGGTGTGGGCCTCTTTCAGAAAGTCGACGGCGCCGGTGGCGGCGATCATCACGCGCTGACCCGCTGTGAGCGCATTGCGGTTTCGGTCATAGATTTTCATGGCACTCTCCTTTTGTTGGGCCCGGCGGTATGCCCGGGCTGCGCGGATCAGCCTACGCCCCTGCCAAAGAGTGATGCATGTCACAGATCAAAAAAGAGCCAAAGAGGGACTCGGTGCGTCGGCAAGGGCGAGCGGACCTGCCGCGCGGGGTCGTCCAATCCTGTCGCTGGGAAGGCAGGTGGATTCTGCTTTTTGCGGGGGCGGGCTCGAACAAACGGGGGGATACGCTATAGTGGATGCCGCTCGTACAACTGCCTTCAACCAACCGAGAGCGCATTATGAATCGTGATATCGTCGCCCAGTTTATCAAGATGCTGACCAACCTCGACCAGTGCCTGGCCAAGGCCGAGGCCCACGCCGCCGCCAAGAAATTCAATGTGGAGAACTTCTTCGGCGATCGGCTGATCGTCGACATGCTGCCATTCAGCAAGCAGGTGCTGATCTGCTGCGACAGCGCTCGCGCCGTGGTGGCCACCGCCAGCCTGAGCGAGCCGCCGGTGCTGGGGGATGACCCCAAGACCATGGCGGATCTGCGCGCCCACCTGGCCAAGACCCTCACCTATCTGCAGAGCAAGCTGGATGCCGATTTCAGCCAGTATGCGAGCGGCCACTACTACCCCTACTGGGCTGGTGGCAAGGGGATGGACGGCTACACCTGCGTGCACGAGTACGGCATCCCCAACTTCTACTTCCACCTCACCATGACCTATGCCCTGCTGCGCAAGGCCGGGGTCGAGCTTGGCAAGGGGGATTACCTGGGCGCCATCAACCTGCAATAAGCTCATCCCGTCGTCCGGGTTTTGCCCAGCATAAAAAGAGCCTGCCACTGTGGCAGGCTCTGTCGTTTTCGGGGTCACCGTGGGTGGGTTACTGCGCCGGGATCTCCGGCTCCACCAGGGCGGCCAGCTGGGCCAGCGACTCCTGCCAGCCGAGGTAGCACATCTCCACCGGGATGACCTCGGGGATCCCCTCCTGCACGATGGCGAGCTCGGTGCCGCACACCACCCCGGTCAGGATCACGGTCACGTGCATCACTCCTAGCAGGTTGGGATCGTCGAACCGGTCGGTGTAGCGGATGCGCTTGCCCGGTTCGAGCTCCAGGTATTCGCCGCCAAAGGCGTGGCTGTTGCCGTTGCCAAAATGGGTAAACGCCATCCGGAAGTGGCCGCCGACCTGCGCCTCCAGCTGCTCCACCCGGCAGGTAAAGCCATAGGGTGGCAGCCACTTGGCCAGCGCATCGGCCTCGATAAAGGCCCGGTAGATCCGCATCGGCGGTGCCTTGAGCACCCGGTGCAGCCGCACTGTTCCTGTCCTCATCTCTCTGTTCCTCGTTGCCTTGGGTCCATCAAGGATAGTCGGTTGCGTCCGTTTGCCGACGACTGGCCGACTGCGGGCCCTAGAAGGGGCCGTTGCGCTCGCGCAGCTGGTCGGGCAGGCCGTCGTGATCCCCCAGCTCGCGCTCGGGCACCGCATCCCAGTGCCGCGCGCCGATGAAACGGTTGCGCTCGGGGTGCACGGCGTAGTGGATGTGGTTGTCCGCCCGATCGGTGTCGCCCACGCAGAGCAGTCGCACCGGCTGATCGGTATTGTTGATGAAGGTGTGGGCCAGCCCGTCGCCCGCCTTGAAGCCGACCGAGTCACCGGGCTGCAGCCGATGCAGTACGCCATCGAGCCAGACGTCCGGGGTGCCTTCCAGCACATGGACGAACTCGTCCTCGGTCTCCTCGGCGTGGGGCCAGCTGGTGCGCCGGCCCGGCGGCAGCAACTCGTGGTGAATGCCGAGGCGGGCAAAGCCGTAGTGCCTGCCGAGGGCGCTGCCCAGGGAGAGCGGCTCCTCGCTGCCGGAGTAGCGGCCGGGCTCGGGCTCCTGCAGCTCGCGCCAGTGCTTGATGCTGGGGTGACGGTTCATGACGGCTCCTTGTCGAATGAAAGGGGAAACAAGCGGCCCCGTGCGGGTGCGCGGGGCCGGGAATGGGTGTCTTGCGCCCGGGAGGCGGCGAGCCGGACTAGCGGCCCAGGTTGTCGGCCAGCTGCTTGGCGCGGCCGGCGGCCCACTGGTCGATCATCTTCTCCATCTCGCTGGCGGTGATGGGGCTGTCCTTGTGGGTGGTGTCCGGGCTCTCGCGCGCATCCATCACCCGCACCAGCAGCTTGCCGTTCTGGGAGTCGAGCAGCTGGGCCATGCTGCCCACCTTGAGCAGATAGGGCTCCTTGCCGATCACCTCGCGGGTGACGTTGATGGCGATCTTGGCGGGCAGCAGATCCCGCAGCTTGGGGTCGGGCCGGGTCAGGTCGAAGTTGGTGATGGCGGCCTGCACCCGCATCACGCCGGGGCCGGGGGCGGTGGCAATCTTGACGCCGTGGCTCATCAGCTCGCGCTGGAAGGTGGCGTGGTAGTAGCGGCCGATTTCGTTCTGTTCGTTGGTGGTCAGCAGGTACCACTGGCCGTTCTCCTGGCGGATGAACTGCAAGGGATCGAGCAGCACCTGATGGTACTGGCGCAGATCCACGCCGGGCTCCTTGTAGATGCGCTGGTTGGGGTTGCTTTCGCTCTGCTGGAAGGCGGTCAGCGGAATCGCCTGCAGGCTGTGGGAGACCTGGTTCTTCACCGCGCAGCCACCCAGCAGAATGGCCACCATACCCGCGATTACGGCTCTTTTCATCTTTTGCTCCTGATTGCGGCGCTTGCCCGACCCTGGCATCCGGTGCGCAGGGTATTGCAAGAGAAATAACCGATTCAAAGAGCGCCCACAAGCGAAGAGTGCAGCGGCGTTCAGGCGGGATCCAGCCCGCAGGCGGCGGCCACCCGATGGCCGGGACATGACGCTAATACGATGATTTTGCTTTGGATCGGCAATCATTTGATCAAGGTTGCGGATATTGGCGCCGTTCGCTCATATAATCGCCGCCATGAAACTGATTCGGAAGGATTCGATGACCAGCCTGATGGCGGCCCTGTGCGGGCTGCTGCTCTCCTGCCTGGCCTGGGCGGCACCCACCCCCTTCGTCACCACGCCCCCTGACAGCACCACCACGGCACCCTCCGCCAGCATGGAGCCGCTGCTTTCCTGGTTTACCGGCGAGTTCTCCAGCCGCGAGCAGGCCAGCTACGACAACCGTTTCACCAGCGCCGAGCTGCGGCTGGTGGAGATCTGGCCCGGCTACAAGGGGTTTCGCTGGGTCTATGCCGAGCAGTTCCTGACCGAGCGGGCGGTACGCCCGTTCCGCCAGCGCATCTACCGCTTCTCGCTGGTACCCGATGGCCGCATCCTGATGGCCGAGCTGACCATGCCGCGGGCCATCGACTTCGCCGGCGCCTGGCGCCAGCCCGAGCTGCTCGATTCCCTCACGCCGCAGCAGCTCTCTTTGCGTCAGGGCTGCGAGATCTGGCTGACCCGCCAGCCGTCGGGGGAGTACGCCGGCCACAGCAAGGTGGGCAGCTGCTCCACCAATTTCGGTGGCGCCAGCACCCTGGTGCAGTACCTCTGGATCGGCCCCCACAGCGTGAGATTGCTGGATCGGGCCTACGACACCGAGGCCCATCAGCGCTGGGGCAGCCCGGGGGAGGGCTATGTCTATCTGCGCCGGGTGAAACAGCGCGGCGAGTAGGGCTGCGCCCTACAGCTGGTGGCGCTGCTCGCTCAGGTAGTCGATGAGCAGCCGCAGGCGCAGTGGCAGCGGCTCCCTGGCCGGGTAGAGCAGGTTGACCGGGCGCGGGGCGGGCAGGGCATCCGCCAGGATCTCCTGCAGGGTGCCGCGTTCTAGCTCCTCGCTCAGCAGGGCGCGCGGCTGCAGCAGGATGCCGGCATGGTTGAGGGCGGCCACCTTGAGGGCGCTGCCGTGGTTGCTGATGAAGGGGCTGTCCCACAGGTGCAGCTGTTCGAGTGGAAAGGCCTCGGCCAGGCTCGACTGGCCGAGCCAGGGACTGAATCCCAGGCAGTGGTGGCGGGCCAGATCCGCCAGCGTGAGGGGAGTACCGTGGCGTTGCAGGTAGTGCGGGGATGCGCAGAACACCGAATCGGAGCTGGCCAGCGGCCGGGCGATGTAGCCAGCGTCCTTGGTCTGACCGACCCGGAAGATGAGATCGAAGCCATCGCCGATGACGTCCACCAGCCGATCCGACAGGTCCAGCTCGATGCGGATCTGCGGGTAGCGCTCCATGAAGCGGCACAGCAGCGGCGTCAGCCGGTAGCTGCCGAAGGTGACGGGGGCATTGATGCGGATCCTGCCTGCCGCCTGGCCGGTATTGGCCAGGGTGTTCTGCTCCAGCTCCCGGTAGTGTTGCAACAGGTTCTGGCAGCCGGCGAGGTACTCCTGGCCCGCCTCGGTCAGGCTCTGGCAACGGGTGTTGCGATTGAGCAGACGGGAGCCGACCCTGGCCTCCAGCCACTTGATGTACTTGCCGATCATGGCCGGCGTCATCGCGAAACGATCCGCCACGGCGGCGAAACTGCCCGCGCGGGCAACCTCGACGAAGATCTCGATGGCCGTCAAGCGATCCACTCTAAACTCCTGGTTTATAAAGCCGAGCGCCACTATGTCTGGCTGGCGTCGCGGCTGTCAATATACTGGGCGGCAGCCAATCCACGCTGGAATCTCTCCCGATGACACTCGACTATTACGCCCTCTATCTGCTGCTTGCCATCGGCACCGTGCTGAGCCCGGGGCCCGCCGTGATCTACACCATAGGCAATACCCTGACCCGCGGCACCCGCCACGCCATCGCCGGCTTTTGCGGGGTAGCGGTGGGCATCCTGCTGGTGGCGAGCCTGGCCTCGCTGGCGGTGCTCTGGTTCACCCGCTGGCTGGCCGCGGGCCAGCAGATCCTCACCCTGGGCGGCGCCCTCTATCTGCTCTATCTGGGGCTCAACTCCTGGCGCCAGCGGGCGGTGAGCCCGGTGCCGGGGGCCGGGCCGGATCGGGATTGCCGTCGGAGCTTCCTCAAGGGGGCGCTCATCAGCTTGCTCAACCCCAAGGCGATCATCTTCTTCACCAGCCTGTTTCCCCAGTTCATCGACTTTCGTCACGGGGCGCTGGGTCAGTGCATGCTGCTGGCGGTCACCTTCAGCGCCGTGGTGCTGGTGGTGCATGGCGGTTACTGTCTGGTGTTCCACTGGGTGGGGGCGCAAGGCTATGGCGAACGCTTCGCCAGGGGGATCAACCGGCTGTCGGCGGTGATGTTCACCGGCTTCGCCCTGTTGCTGCTGTTCAAGGGGTTGAGGTAGAGAAGAATGGGGGCTGGGGTGCTGCTTGGGATCTGCGCACCGGCTTGGAAGGGGAATCGTGACGGGATGGCGTTTAACCGCGCCATCCCGTTGTTTTATCAGAGCTTGAACAGCGGGCGCAGGCGGATGCCGATCAGGCTGCCGGCGAGGGCCATCAGCATCCAGACCCAGCCGTGCAGGCTGCCGGAGGCGGTGCCGTCGAAGAAGCCGCCGAGGTTGCAGGCGCTGTACATGGCGCCCATCCCCATCAGCAGGCCGCCGAGGATGGAGGCCAGGCTGTTGCCGAGCCGCATCGGGGCGAAGGTGCCGCCACCGCTGATGCAGCGCGCCAGCATGGCCCCCAGGATCCCCAGCCAGAACATGCCGACCATGGGGTTGATGAACAGCGGTTGGGCCAGCTTGGGGTTCCCCTCGAACAGGCCGAACAGGGAGGCACCGCGCAGCGCCATGTCATAGACGGCGCCGGTGATGGTCCAGGCCGAGCCGTGCAGAGCGACGACGCTGGAGTTGAGCAGAGCTATGATGATGCCGCCGGTCAGCACGGTGAAGCGGCCGTCGCGCCAGAACAGGTTGCCGCCGCTGAGGAGGGGCTTGAGCTCGCCGGTGCGCTTGAGCTCGCTCTTGCGAAACAGCAGGAACAGCGCGGCGACCAGCGCCAGGTTGAGCAGCATGCCGCTCCAGATATTGCCGGTCAGGTCTTTTGCCAGTACCACATGGCTGGAGAAGGTGGCCTCCAGTTCGGGGCGGAACTGGTTGCTGATGAGGGTGCCAATGCCGTAGCAGAGCAGCACCAGCCAGAAGCGGGGTTGCCCCTCGCCGCAGCAGTAGAGGGTGCCGGTGGCACAGACGCCCGCCAGCTGCATGCCGATGCCGAACAGGAAGGCGCCGACGATGAAGGGAATGCCGATGGCCATCACGTTGCCCACCATGGCATCGCCAAACAGGGCGTGGCTAAAGGAGAGGAAGCAGGTGAACAGCAGAATTTCGATGGCGATGGTGAGCAGGTGAACCCGCACGTAGTAGCTGTTGCGCTTGGTCAGCATCTCGCGCCAACCGAACACGATGCCGAAGCGGCTGAAGGAGAGGGTAAAGCCGAAGCCGAATCCGATCAGGGCCATCAGAGCCCATTTCATACCAAAGGTGTTGCCGAGCCAGAGTAACGCTCCCCCCGCGATTGCCACGATGGGGAGCGACCATTTTCGATTCATGCTGTTGTTTCCTGTGCGTCATGGATGGAAGCCGTGCATCCTATTCCCACATTGAGTCCGATTCCAGCCCGGATCGGGTGGATGGCCGGAAAATCCGGGCAAAACCCCATCCAGATCAATTCATGATGGCAGGGGAAGCGAAATGAGGATGAATCCGTTTTCGTGCGGGAAATAATGTAGCGGCAGCTCCTTGCTGGAATTAAATAGCAAAAGATGAATTTATATTTTGCGCCGCCAAATATTTCTGGGTAGAATCTTGGCGTGTTATCAACAGATGGAAGGATATTATGGAAAGCGACAGTTGTAGCCGATTGCACAGCGCGATGTGGGCTAATCAGAACTGAGGTTGATATCCCTTCTTCTCCCTCACTCTGATCGCTCAGAGTGTGGCATCTAGCGAGTCATCCCGACTCTTGCAACCCAGTCCCGCCGGGATCTGCGTTGCTCCCCGGATTGTTCCACTCCCTCTGCGAGCCATGCCGCCTCGCGCCCCAGCAATTGCACGCCTTGCCACGTACGCCCTTTGTCATGGGCCCGGGGCTGCCCGTTGCGCCCGTTCACCGGATCTTTGGCGAGCAGGGACAAACAGGCCGGCGTGAAATAACAGGATGGACAGCTTGTATTGAAAACAACGTGGTTTTCGATAGGCTGTGTTGCGAATTTAAATAATGAAGGTCTCTTCTTTATATATTTGGAAATATGCGCTGGCTATTTCTCAATATATTCATGGGGTGCGGTTGATTGCTCATGTGACCGGACCATGAACCCTCCTCATTATTATTCGGCCATCATGCCGTTATTGTTGCCTGTGGTTATCCTGATCTCCTTTATCGGTCCGGTCGCCCCGTTGCGGCCCTTGCCTCCTGCCGATAACGCCGCCGCGCGGATCTGCCCGCCGGCGATGACCTGCCGTGCCCTCGATATGCCGGGGCCGGCTTGCTGCCGCTCAACTCGGAGGAACCGTCATGACCGAAGAGCCCAAACCTAGACCCTCGGGGTCCACGCCTACCCACTCCTGATCCTCTGCGGGGAACGGGATGCGGTGTCCTGACCCCTGATCCGACCCGAGCATGCCGGTGTGGTCGCGCAGACTGCTGTCTGCGGGCCGCCCAGTGTGCGGCGGCTGCCTGTTCGCTGCCGGGTCCATTGCCTTTTCACATCAGTACTGACGCCAGGCCCGGCCCGCGACAGGGCCCGCTTGCGCGTAGAAATCAGGATAACGAGTCATGAAACAACAACACACCGCCAGTCGGCACAAACAGCAGGGGTTCGTTGCCCCGGCCAGTGCCAGGGAGAAGATCTCCTCCCGGGTGCTCGACGAGGCAGACAAGTCCCTCGAATACACCCTCACCGCCGTGCGCGGCAACATCGACGGCCTCACCGCGACCGAGGCCGCCAACCGCCTGATCCAGTTTGGTCCCAACGAGGTGACCCACGACAAGCCGCCCCATGCGCTGATCCAGCTGCTGCAGGCGTTCAAGAACCCCTTCGTGATGGTGCTGATCGTGCTCGGGCTGGTCAGCTACGTGATGGACGTGCTGATGGCCGAGCCGGGCGACGAGGACTGGGTCAAGGTGATCATCCTCGGCGTCATGGTGGGCCTGAGCGGTCTGCTGCGCTTCTGGCAGGAGTACCGCTCCGCCAAGGCGGCCGAAGCGCTCAAGTCGCTGGTGCGCAACACCGCCACCGTGCAGCGCCGCCCCTCGCCCGGGGTCGCCCCCCAGCGCAAGGAGGTGGCGATGACCGAGCTGGTGGCCGGTGACATAGTGCACCTGCAGGCGGGGGACATGATCCCGGCCGACATCAAGCTGATCGAGTCCCGCGATCTCTTCATCAGCCAGGCGGTGCTGACCGGCGAAGCGCTGCCGGTGGAGAAGTACGACACCCTGGGCGCCGTGGCCGGCAAGTCGGCGGACGGCACAGGTGCAGGGGAGGCGGGACTGCTCGATCTGCCCAACATCTGCTTTATGGGCACCAACGTGGTGAGCGGTACCGCCCGCGCCGTGGTGGTGGCTACCGGCAGCGATACCTATTTCGGTTCGCTGGCCCGCAATGTGGTGAGCCACAAGCGCATCGAGACCAGCTTCGATCGCGGTGTGAACAGCGTCACCAAGCTGCTTATCCGCTTCATGCTGGTGATGGTGCCCATCGTCTTCATGTTGAGCGGCGTCAGCAGCGGTGAATGGATGTCGGCGCTCACCTTCGCGCTGGCGGTGGCGGTGGGGCTCACCCCCGAGATGCTGCCGATGATCGTCTCCGCCAACCTGGCGCGTGGCGCGGTGGCGATGGCCAAACGCAAGGTGGTGGTGAAGCGGCTCAACTCGGTGCAGAACTTCGGCGCCATGGACGTGCTCTGCACCGACAAGACCGGCACCCTGACCCAGGACAAGATCATCCTCGAGCACCATTACGACGTGCGTGGCCAGCGGGACGACCGGATCCTGCAGCTGGCCTGGCTCAACAGCTTTCACCAGAGCGGCATGAAGAACCTGATGGACATCGCGGTGGTCGAGCACGCCGATGCGCTGGGGGAGAGCTGCAAGCCGGCCAACTACCGCAAGGTGGACGAGCTGCCGTTCGACTTTGTGCGCCGGCGCCTGTCGGTGATTGTGCAGGATGATCTGGGCCAGCAGCTGATGGTTTCCAAGGGGGCGGTGGAAGAGATGCTGGCCGTCTCCAGCCAGATCGCCGATGGCCAGGAGGTTAGGGAGCTGACCGACGCCGATCGCCGCGCCCTGCTGCGCCAGAGCGAGGAGTTCAACGCCGAGGGCTATCGGGTGCTGATCGTGGCGACCCGCGAGATCCCGGCGGGCGAGTGCAAGCAGAGCTATCGCACCAGCGACGAGGTCAAGCTGGTGGTGCGCGGCTTCCTCACCTTCTTCGATCCGCCCAAGGACTCGGCCGCACCGGCTATCCGCGCCCTCAACGACTACGGGGTGGCGGTCAAGGTGCTGACCGGTGACAACCCCATCATCACCAGCAAGGTGTGCCGCGATGTGGGGCTGGAGCCCGGCGTGCCGCTGCTCGGCAAGGATATCGAGGTGATGGACGACGTGGCGCTGTGCACAGTCGTCAAGCACACCACCATCTTCGCCAAGCTTACCCCGCTGCAGAAGTCGCGGGTGGTGAAGGCGCTGCAGGCCAACGGCAACACCGTCGGTTTCCTCGGCGACGGCATCAACGATGCGCCGGCGCTGCGGGATGCGGACGTGGGGATCTCGGTGGACAGCGGTGCCGATATCGCCAAGGAGACCGCCGACATCATCCTGCTGGAGAAGAGCCTGATGGTGCTGGAGGAGGGGGTGATCAAGGGGCGCGAGACCTTTGGCAATATCCTCAAGTACCTCAACATGACCGCCAGCTCCAACTTCGGCAACGTCTTCTCGGTGCTGGTGGCCTCCGCCTGGCTGCCCTGGGCACCCATGCTGGCGATGCAGATGCTGATCCAGAATCTGGTGTATGACGTCTCCCAGATGCTGCTGCCGTGGGACAAGATGGATCCCGAGTTCCTCAAGCGGCCGCGCAAGTGGGAGGCGAGCAACATCAAGCGCTTCATGCTGTGGCTCGGCCCGACCTCGTCGGTGTTCGACATCAGCACCTACTGCCTGATGTGGTTCGTGTTCGGTGCCGGTGCCCTCTATGCCACCGCCAACGGCAGCATGGACCCGCTGGTCAACGGTCAGGCCATCATGAACTCCGGCTGGTTTATCGAGGGGTTGGTGTCGCAGACGCTGGTGGTACATATGCTGCGTACCCGCAAGATCCCGTTCCTGCAGAGTACAGCTACCCTGCCGGTGCTGCTCTCCACCTCGATCGCCATCGCCATCGGCTGCTACCTGCCGTTCTCGCCTGTGGCTGAGCACTTCGGCTTCATCACTCTGGATGGGCCCAAGTACTTCATGTGGCTGGTGATCACCATGCTGGCCTACATGGGGCTGACCCAGACCGTCAAGAGCATCTACATCAAGCGCCACGGCCAGTGGTTCTGATGAAGGGCTAGTGAGAGGACCGGTTACCCGGCCAGGAATAGTAAACGCAAAGCAAAGAGGGATGGCCTGGGCCATCCCTCTTTTTCATAGGGGCAAGACAGGGATCAGTGCAGGACCAGGGCGTAGGCCTCGCCGGCCATGCCGGTGAGGATGGAGAGGCTGACCGCGCCAAACAGCAGGCCGGTGATCAGGTTGAGCGGACGCTGCACGCGGCCGAGCAGGCGCTGGGCTCGCACGGTGGAGAGGCTCCAGGCCAGCACCCCGAACCAGACCAGGGAGAGCAGGAACAGCTCCAGCACCAGCAGGCCGCGGGTCAGGCCGTCTACCTGGGGTGTCACCATGGCGGCCAGCAGCCCCATGAAGAACAGCAGTGCCTTGGGGTTGAGCAGGTTGGTGGCAATGCCGCGCTGCACCCCCTTGCGCCAACCCTGCGCCTCGCCGCCTGCGTGCAGGGCGAGCTCGGCCGAGCTGCGCCAGGCCGCCTTGAGAGCCCCCCAGCCGAGCCAGCCCAGATAGAGAGCGCCGACCACCTTCACCGTCATGAACAGCCAGGGGTGTTCGGCAATCAGCAGGCTGATGCCGGTGAGGCTGAGGGTGGCGTGCACCACAATCGCCAGGGCGATGCCCAGCGCTGCACCCAGTGCGGTGGGCCTGTGCAGGCTGGTGCGCAGGATCAGCGCGAAGTCCGGGCCCGGGCTCGCCAGGGCGATGAGATGGATGAGACCTATGGTCAGAAACAAGCTGGTGAACATGGAAACCTCTGGGACAGTATCGAGTTCACAGCATGGCGGATCGCAGGGGGGCGGGATTGTAAAAGATTGCAGTGCGGAGTTAGTCGGTGCGCCCAATGGCGGCCAGCATCTGCTGGCGAAAATCGGCGGGGGTGAGGCCGAACGCCTGGCGAAAACCGTGATGGAAGTGGCTCTGATCGAAGAAACCGACCGCCAGCGCCACCTCGCTCACCGGCAGGCCGCTGCCGAGCAGGCGCTTGCTCTGCTCGAGCCGCAACCGCTTGAGCCAGGCATAGGGGGTCATGCCGGTCTTCTTCTTGAACTGGCGCAGAAAGGCGAAGCGATCCAGCCCGAACAGGGCGGCCAGATCCTCCAGATTGTGGCGTTCATCCAGCCGGGCCATCAGGTAGTCGCGCAGGAACCTGAGCTGGGGGTCGGCCAGGGCGTGGCGCTCGGGTGCGATGTGCAGCAGCTCGCCGAGCAGGGCCAGCAGCTCGCTCTCCGCCAGCAGGCCGTCGGGGCTGGGGTTGTCCAGGTACATGTGCAGCCGGGCAAATCCCTGATAGAGGTCGGGGCGGCTCTGCAATCCCTTGTCGAAGAAGGGCTCCGGGCTGTCTGGCAGCCAGCGGGCCAGCTGTTCGGGGGCGATGGCGAACACCCGCACCTCGTACCCTTCCGGCCGCAGGCTGAGGCCGTCGTGCATCTCGTCCGGGTTGACGGTGGAGAGCTCGCCACGCACCAGGTGGTGGCTGTTGCCCTTGTGGATGAATTTCTGGCCGCCCTGCTGCACCAGACCTATGTGGTAGTCCAGGTGAACATGGCGGCCATAGCTGAACTCCCTGTGGTGGGAGTGGGAGAGTTCAACCCCCGGCAGCAGCCGGGATTGCCAGTAGTGGATGCGGGATTGGGGTGCGCTCATCGACTATTGATATCCTGAAACCCGAACGCGGGCTTGTAGATTATTGCAGCGTGGCGCCCCCTTGCCGTCAAGCCTGCCGGCGTTTGCCGCTGCGCAGCCCGTCCAGACTGAACAGCACCAGCGCGCTCCAGATAAAGGCGAAGGTGATCATCTTGTCCAGCGCCAGCGCCTCGCCATAAAGGGTGACCGCCAGGATGAACATCAGGCTCGGCCCTATGTACTGGAAGAAGCCCAGGGTGGAGAGCTTGAGCCGGGTGGCGGCGGCGGTGAAGCAGAGCAGGGGCGCCGTGGTGACCGCACCGGCGGCGATTAGCAGCAAGTTGAGGTGCCAGTCATTCTGGGTGAGATGGCTGGTGGGGCTGTCGGCAAAGCCCCACAGATAGATGGCGGCCGGTGGCAGCATGATCAGGGTCTCGATCAAGAGGCCGGTCAATGCATCGAGGGCCAGCTTCTTGCGGATGAGGCCATAGATGGCGAAGCTCGAGGCCAGCACCAGCGCGATCCAGGGCAGGGAGCCGAAGGCGATGATCTGGATGGCGACACCGATCGCCGCCAGCCCGACCGCCCACCACTGCAACCGGCGCAGCTTCTCGCTCAGGAACAGCATGCCGAGCAGCACGTTGAACAGCGGGTTGATGTAGTAGCCGAGGCTGGCATCCAGCATGTGGCCGTTGTTGATGGCCCAGATGAACAGCAGCCAGTTGCCGCCGACCGTGATGGAGGTAAAGGCCAGGGTGAGCAGCACTTTCGGCTGGCGCAGCACCGCCTGTACCTTGTGCCACTGGCGGCCGATCAGGGTCAGCACCATCAGCAGGGCGCACGACCAGATCATCCGGTGGGTCAGGATTTCGGCGGCCGGCACGGCGGCAATGGTCTTGAAGTAGATGGGGGCCAACCCCCAAAGGGTATAGGCGCACAAGGCGTAGATGACGCCCTGGCGCTGAACGTGTTGCTGCATGCGGATAACCTTCACTGGAGAGTTGGATGCGGGAAAACATCGCAAAAAATCAGTGTAGCGATCCTTTTGCGGGGAAAGAAGTTAATAAATGATGATCAGCGGATTTTAACGGCGTACTGTCCGGCTCAGCGGCCACCGCCCCGGCGGATCTTGTCCACATCCAGCAACAGCCACAGCATGAGAGCGATGGCGGAGATCCACGGACCCCAGGTCACGTAGGCCTCGCCGTGTCCCAGCATGTAGAACAGCAGCGGCAGTCCTATCACCAGAAACAGTACACTTCCCAGAAAAAATAACATTTTTATCTTTATATTTAAGGGCTTGTCTATTTGATGATTATATCGATTGAGGCCGGCGATGAAAGGGCAAAAATGAAAAAGGGGGATTTCTCCCCCCAATTCGCAGATAAGCGTCATTTCTGATGCTATTCGAGCTGGATCCAGGTGCTTTTCAGCTCGGTGTACTTTTCCAGTGCATGCAGTGACTTGTCGCGACCGTTGCCGGACTGCTTGAAGCCGCCGAACGGCATGGTCATGTCGCCGCCATCCCAGTTGTTGACGAACACGGTGCCGGCGCGCAGGGCGCGGGAGCCTTTCACCGCCTTGTTGAGATCCGCCGTCCAGATCGCGGCCGCCAGACCGTAGTCGGTGTCGTTGCCGAGCGTAATGGCCTCTTCCAGCGTGTCGAAGCCGGTTACCGCCAGCACCGGGCCGAAGATCTCCTCGCGGAAGATGCGCATCTCGGGGGTCACCTCGTCGAAGATGGTGGGCTCGATGTAGAAGCCGCCGCTCTCGGTATTGGTGCGCTTGCCCCCCAGCAGCAGCTTGGCGCCCTCCTGCTGGCCGATGGCGATGTAGTTGAGCACCTGCTCCATCTGGATGTGGTCCACCATGGCGCCGATGCGGGTGGCAGGGTCGAGCGGGTTGGCCGAGATCCATTCGCGGGCATGGGCCAGCAGCCGGTCCATGAACTGCGGCTTGATGCTGTTTTGCACCAGCAGCCGGGAGGCGGCGGTACACACCTCGCCCTGGTTGTAGAAGATTGCGCCGGCCGCGCTTTTGGCGGCAGCGTCCAGATCCGGCGCATCCGCCAGTATGATGTTGGGGCTCTTGCCGCCGCACTCCATAAAGGCGCGCTTGAGGTTGGACTTGCCGGAGCACTGCACCAGATGCTTGCCGATCTTGGTGGAGCCAGTGAAGGTGATGCAGTCGACGTCCATGTGCATGGCCAGCGCCTCGCCCACGGTATGGCCAAAGCCGGGCAGCACGTTGAACACGCCGTCGGGGATGCCTGCCTCCTTGGCCAGACCCGCGATGCGCAGGGCGGTGAGCGGGGATTTCTCGGAGGGTTTGAGGATCACCGAGTTGCCGGTGGCGAGCGCCGGCCCCAGCTTCCAGCAGGCCATCACCAGCGGGAAGTTCCACGGTACGATGGCGGCGACCACCCCGAGTGGCTCGCGGGTCACCAGCGCCAAGGCCGACTCCTCGACCGGCGCGACCTGATCGTAAATCTTGTCGATGGCTTCGGCGTTCCAGGCGATGCAGTTGGCGGCGGCGGGGGCGTCATAGCCCATGGCGTCGCCGATGGGTTTGCCCATGTCGAGCGACTCCAGCAGCGCCAGCTCCACCTTGTTGAGCCGCATCAGTTCGGCGAAGCGCTGCAGGATCTGCTTGCGCTGCTTGGGCGGCAGACCGCTCCAGCGTTTGTCGTCGAAGGCGGCGCGGGCAGCCTGCACCGCCAGTTCGGCATCAGCGGCGTCGCAGGCGGCGACCTTGGTCAGCAGCTTGCCGTTGGCCGGGTTGATGCAGTCGAAGGTGGCGCCGTTGATGGCGTCCCGGTAGCTGCCGTCAAGGAAGGCTTGCGAGGGCAGGGTCAGGTGGGAGGCCTTGTGTTGCCACTGGGCCAGGGTCAGGTCACTCATGTTCACTCCTTGAACCGGCAAAAAGTCAGTTTCCGCGTATCAATATGCTAAACATCCTGCCGCTTGTAAATCCATCTTGTAACAATTCGTTAAACACTTTGCCAATTTGGCCTCATCCGGAATCCGTCCCGGCGAGGGTTTTCGGCGGGGCAAACCGCACCGCAAGCGCGGGCCGTCGGCGCCTGCCGAAGCGGAGGCCAGCGCGAAGGGGCTGGTCGCTGTGCCGGGTCCGCCAAGGGGCGGGTTCTCCCCTCTCATGGCTTAGAAGCTGGCGGGGGTGTTGGCCGAGATCAGCACGCATTCGTGCTCATCCACATTGCGGAAACGGTGAGGGGTGCGGCTGTCGAAGTAGTAGCCGTCCCCCGGCGTCAGCAGGTAGACCTGCTCGCCGACGGTAACCTCCACCTGGCCCTGGATGACGATGCCGCACTCTTCGCCTTCGTGGCTCAGCATGTCGTCGCCGGTGTCGGCGCCCGGTGGCAGTATCTCCTGCATCATGCCGATGGCTCGGTTGGCGCGGCTGTGGCCCACCAGGCGGTAGCTGATGGGGTGGGTGCCGAGATCCGGCATGTCGGCGGCGCGGAAGATCACCTCGGAGTCCATCTCCGTCTCATCGGTGAAGAAGGTGGCCAGCGACATGGGAATGCCTTCCAGCACCTTGCGCAGAGAAGCGACCGAGGGGCTCACCTGATTTTTCTCGATCTGGGAGATAAAGCCGTTGGTCACACCGGAGCGTTTCGCCAGCTCGCGCTGGGAGAGGGCCGCCTTGGTGCGAACCGCCTTGAGGCGGTGACCGATATCCATCGATAGACACTCCTTGACTGTTTACTATTATTAAATTTGTGTTAAATATCTTATACCACCCCGCTCAGAGCAGCTAGCCGGGTGATACCATATGGGGCAAGTTTGAGCCCTTTTTTAAGATTTTAGGTGTTTAATTTAATAGGCATTGGCCGATAGTTACTAAACACCTTAAGGATGAGGTGACCATGAAACCGATCAGCGACATCAATACCCCCTCCGACATGTCCGCTTTCTGGATGCCGTTCACCGCCAACCAGCAGTTCAAGGCGGCGCCGCGCATCCTGAAGTCGGCAGAGGGGATGTATTATCACTCAGAGGATGGCCGCAAGATACTGGATGGCACTGCCGGGCTCTGGTGTTGCAACGCGGGTCATGGTCGGCGCGAGATTGCCGAGGCGGTTTCCCAGCAGATTTCTCACCTCGATTTTGCCCCCACATTCCAGATGGGGCACCCCCTGCCGTTCGAGCTGGCCAACCGGCTGGTGGAGATCGCCCCCAAGGGGCTCGGCCACGTCTTCTATACCAACTCTGGGTCTGAGTCGGTGGATACCGCGCTCAAGATCGCGCTGGCCTGGCAGCGGGCGCGCGGCCAGGGCACCCGTACCCGGCTGATCGGCCGTGAGCGTGGTTACCACGGGGTCGGCTTCGGCGGCATCTCGGTGGGGGGGATTCCCGGCAACCGCAAGTGGTTCGGTTCCCTGCTGGGCGGGGTGGATCACCTGCCCCACACCCTCAACATCGCCAAGAATGCCTTCACCAAGGGGCTGCCCGAGGAGGATGTGGCGCTGGCCGACGAGCTGGAGAAGATCGTCTTCCTGCACGATGCCAGCAACATAGCGGCGGTGATCGTCGAACCCATCGCCGGCAGTACCGGCGTGCTGATGCCCCCCAAAGGCTACCTCAAGCGGCTGCGGGAGATCTGCACCAAACACGGCATCCTGCTCATCTTCGACGAGGTGATCACCGGTTTCGGCCGCCTCGGTGCTCCCTTCGCTGCCCAGGAGTTCGACGTCATCCCTGACATGATCACCTGCGCCAAGGGGCTGACCAACGGCGCCATCCCCATGGGCGCCGTGCTGGTGAGCAACGCCATCTATGACGACATGATGGCGGCCGGCAAGGGGGCCATCGAGCTGTTCCACGGCTACACCTACTCCGGCCATCCGGTGGCCGCCGCCGCGGGCCTCGCGACCCTCGAGATCTATCGCAACGAGAACCTGCTGAGCCGCGCCGCCGATCTGGCGGGCTACTGGGAGGAGGCGGCCCATTCGCTCAAGGGCTGCAAGCACGTGAAGGATGTGCGCAACTACGGGCTGGTGGCGGGTATCGAACTCGAGTCCATGCCGGATGCGCCGGGCAAGCGCGCCTACGAGGTGTTCGTGCGCTGCTTCGAGAAGGGGGCGCTGATCCGCGTCACCGGCGACATCATCGCCCTGTCGCCGCCCCTCATCATCGAGCGCAGCCAGATCGACGATCTCTTCACCCTGCTGCAGGACGCCCTGCAGGCCCAGGACTGACTTTTAACCGGTTGACGGCGCCCGTCGCGGCGCCACTTGCCCGTGCCTGCTCCCCGGCGCGGCGCGGGCAGGCACGTATTACCCATCACGGAGGATTTATGACATACAGGGTCAGCAACTTCATCGACGGCGAGACGACCGAGAGCCGCAGCGAGCGCTTCGGGGCCATCTTCAACCCGGCCACCGGCCAGCAGCAGGGCCAGGTGGTGCTCAGCACCGCCGCCGAGTGCCAGGATGCCATCGCCAGTGCCGAGCGCGCCTTGGTCGACTGGGCGCAGACTCCGCCACTGGTGCGGGCCCGGGTGCTGTTTCGCTTCAAGGAGTTGATGGAGCAGCACAGGGACGATCTGGCGCGGCTGATCAGTCGTGAGCACGGCAAGGTGTTCTCCGACGCCCAGGGCGAGCTGACTCGCGGCCTCGAGGTGGTGGAGTTTGCCTGCGGCATTCCCCATCTGCTCAAGGGGGAGCACTCCCTCAACGTGGGGCGCGGGGTCGACAGCCACTCCATGATGCAGCCGGTGGGCGTCTGCGCCGGCATCACTCCGTTCAACTTCCCGGCCATGGTGCCGCTGTGGATGTTCCCGGTGGCCATCGCCTGCGGCAACACCTTCATCCTCAAGCCCTCCGAGAAGGATCCCTCCCTCTCCCTGCGCATGGCCGAGCTGCTCAAGCAGGCCGGCCTGCCGGACGGGGTGCTCAACGTGGTGAACGGTGACAAGGAGGTGGTGGACGTGTTGCTGACCGACCCGCGGGTCGGTGCCGTGTCGTTCGTCGGCTCCACTCCCATCGCCCAGTACATCTATGCCACCGCCTCGGCCCACGGCAAGCGGGTGCAGGCGCTGGGCGGCGCCAAGAACCACATGCTGGTGATGCCGGATGCGGATCTCGAGCTGGCGGTCTCCGCCCTGATGGGGGCGGCCTACGGCGCGGCCGGTGAGCGCTGCATGGCCATTTCGGTGGCCGTGGTGGTGGGGGATGAGACGGCCGATGCGCTGGTGGCCAGGCTGTCGCCGCTGGTGGCGGCGCTGCGGGTGGGCCCGGGTCTGGGCCAGAGCCCGGAGAACGAGATGGGGCCCCTCATCAGCCGCGAGCACCTGGCCAAGGTGCGCGGCTATGTGGATCAGGGGGTGGCCGAGGGTGCCGAGCTGGTGGTGGACGGCCGGGGCCTGAGCCACGGCGAGGGTTACTTCATCGGCGGCAGCCTGTTCGACCGGGTCGGCCCCGAGATGCGCATCTACCGGGAGGAGATCTTCGGCCCGGTGCTGGCCATCGTGCGGGCGCCAGACTACGAGACGGCGCTCAGGCTCATCAACGAACACGAGTACGGCAACGGTACTGCCATCTTCACCTGTGACGGCGACACCGCGCGGGACTTCACCGCCCGCGTACAGGTCGGTATGGTAGGGGTGAACGTTCCCATCCCGGTGCCCATGGCGTTTCACAGCTTTGGCGGCTGGAAGCGGTCCATCTTCGGGCCGCTCAACATGCACGGGCCGGATGGGGTGCGCTTCTATACCCGGATGAAGACGGTGACTGCCCGCTGGCCCCAGAGCCTGCGGGCGGGCGCGGAGTTCTCCATGCCGACCATGAAGTAATCAACCATGCAGCAGCTAGCCCGGACATGGCCCGGTGGCAGGAATCCACCTTCGTTCGCCGCTATCACTGTGAAGGAGTAACAGATGCGACTGGGAATTCTCGATTGTGACCGGCTGGACCCCGACTTGGTGGGGGATTTCGGCCCCGTTTACTCCGAGATGTTTATCAAGGGCTTCCGGGCGCTGGCCCCCGGGCTGGAGTTTCGGGTCTGGTCGGCGCTCGATGGCGAGCTGCCGGCCGATCTGCACGAGTGCGATGCCTGGCTCATCACCGGCTCGCGCCACGATGCCTACAGCGACATCCCCTGGATCCGGGCGCTGCGCGACTGGATCCGGCGCGCCCACGATGCTGACGTCAAGCTGGCCGGGGTCTGCTTCGGCCACCAGGTGATCGCCCAGGCGCTGGGGGGCGAGGTGATGAAGTCCACCAAGGGCTGGGGGCTGGGGGTGTCGGTCCATCCCATGCTGGCGCGGCAACCCTGGATGGAGCCGGGGCTCGAGACCATCCGGATCCTGGCCAGCCACCAGGATCAGGTGGAGCAGCTGCCACCGGGCGCCACCCGGCTGGCGGGCAATGATTTTTGTCCCAATTTCATGTTTTTGCAGGGTGACCACATAGTGGCCATCCAGGGACATCCGGAATTCTCGGTGGAATACAACCGGGCGCTGATCGAGCGGCGGCGGGATCTGCTGCCGGACGATCGTTACCAGCGCAGCCTCTCCTCGCTGGAGGGGGAGGTGGATTCGGCCACCATGATGCAGTGGTTGTTGCAATTTTTGGGCATCCTGCCCGGCGCCGACACGGCCGCCGGCGGGATCACAGCAGGAGAGCGAGCATGATTATTGGCGTACCCAAGGAAATCAAAAACCATGAATACCGGGTCGGCATGACTCCCGCCGGAGTGCAGGAGCTGACGGCCCGGGGACACAAGGTGCTGGTGCAGCAGCAGGGAGGCGAGGCGATCGGGCTGTCCGACGCCGAGTACCAGGCAGCCGGTGCCGAACTGGTGGCCAGCGCGGCGGAGATCTTCGCCCGGGCCGAGATGATAGTGAAGGTGAAGGAGCCCCAGCCGGAGGAGTGCGAACTGCTCAGGCCGGGTCAGCTGCTGTTCACCTACCTGCACCTGGCGCCGGATCCGGTGCAGACCCAGCTGCTGGTGCACTCGGGGGCGGTGGCCATCGCCTACGAGACGGTGACCGACGAGCGCGGCGGCCTGCCGCTGCTGGCGCCCATGTCCGAGGTGGCGGGGCGGATGGCGATCCAGGCCGGCGCCCACAGCCTGGAGAAGGCGCAGGGGGGCAACGGCACCCTGCTGGGCGGGGTGCCTGCGGTGGCGCCCGCCAAGGTGGTAGTGTTGGGCGGCGGGGTGGTCGGCGTCAACTCGGCGCGCATGGCGCTGGGGCTGGGGGCCGACGTCACCATCCTGGATCGCTCCCTGCCGCGACTGCGGGAGCTGGACAGCCTGTACGGCCCGGCCCTCAAGACCCTCTACTCCACCCGCACCAACATAGAGGCGTGCATCGCCCAGGCCGATCTGGTGATCGGTGCCGTACTGATCCCGGGGGCGGCGGCGCCCAAGCTGCTGACCCGCGACATGCTCAAGCTGATGCGCAAGGGCTCGGTGCTGGTGGACGTGGCCATCGATCAGGGCGGCTGTTTCGAGACCTCCCACCCGACCACCCACGAGGAGCCCACCTACGTGGTGGACGGCATCATCCACTACTGCGTGGCCAACATGCCGGGCGGGGTGGCGCGCACCTCCACCTTCGCGCTGACCAACGCTACCCTGCCGTTCGTGCTGGCGCTGGCGGACAAAGGCTATGCCCGGGCGCTGCAGGACGATCGTCACCTGCGAGCCGGTCTGAACGTGTTCAAGGGCAAGATCACCCAGGCGGCGGTGGCGCAGGCGCTCGGCTACGAGTACGTCAGCGCCGAGTCGGTACTGGGCTGACGCAGCCGGTGCGCGCCCGCTCGGCAAACGTCGAGCGGGCTCACAAACCCCGCGATTTCAGGGAGGGCCGTCACGGCCCTTTCTCATATACTGGGCTCCCCTGTCAGTGAGGTCTCTTCATGTCCCGCATTCTGCTGCTCGCCAATCTCAACTGTGATCACGTGCTCTCCCTCTCCGAACCCCTGGTGGCCGGTGCCCGCCTGCAATATCTGGATCAGGGCCGCCGGCTCGGCGGTGGCGCCGCCAACACCGGCATCGGGCTGGTGTGGGCCGGCCACGAGGTGACCATCGCCTCGCGCATTGGGCTGGATGAAACCGGTGACTGGCTGCTGGAGCAGGCAGCGGGCTACGGTTTGGATTGCAGCCATGTTGAGCGCTTCGGCGGTGAGACCGGCGAGCTGCTGATCCTGGTGGACTCCACCGGCGAGCGCACCATCCTCAGGCGGCCACGGCGCCCGGATCTGCCGGGGGATCTGCCGAGCGAGGGGGTGGACTGCCTCTACGTGAACTACCCCGGCACCGCCATCATCGGCTACATGCGCCAGATGCTCGGCAAGAGCTTCGTGGTGGCCCAGTATCCCAAGGGCGGCCAGGCGCGTCGCCCCTGCCACGTGCTGGTGGCCTCCCGCTCCGACCTCGGGGAGGTGGACGATCCCTGGCAGCATGCCCGCCAGATCGCCGGCGAGCAGCTGGCCTGGCTGGTGTTGACCGAAGGCAAGGCGGGGGCGGTGGCCATTCACGGCGAGGAGCAGATCCGGGTGGCGGCGCGGCCGGTGTCGGTGGTGGACACCACGGGGGCGGGGGATGCCTTCGCCGGCGGCCTGATCCACGGGCTGGCACGGGGCATGGCGATCCGGGATGCGCTGCAGTGCGCGGTGGACTGGGGCGCCTTCGCGGTCGCCTCCGAGAGTTCCATCCCCTCCAGCGCCCTGAAAAACTGGCTCAGGCAGCCGCACTGAGCCGCCATGAACTGTTGCCGTTGAGGTCGCCTTGCGCGGGCCTAGGTAGAGGGGAAAACCGGCGAATTTAACCGCCATAACCCCCCAAAACCTTGGACTAACCCTGCAAGTTTGCGATCAATCAAAGAAAGTGTCGATTTATGTGCATCTTCATCGACACCCGCCTGAGCTGCTCTTAACCTTGTCATTCCACGACTCAGATTAAGATGCGGACCTTGCGCGGGCGCAAGCGCTTCCCCGCCTCTTAGCTTTAGGTTGTCGTCCTGATTTCTGACTTGTAGTAAGAGGCAAGTGCGACCATGCAACTGACACGATTTACCGACTATGCCCTGCGTACCCTGACTTTTCTGGCGGTTCAGCCGGGAGATCGCCTGTCGACCATCACCGAGGTGGCCGATACCTTTGCCATCTCCCGCAACCACGTGGTCAAGATAGTGCATCAGCTCGGTATCAAGGGGTACATAGAGACGGTGCGTGGCAAGCATGGCGGCATCCGCCTCGGCCGCTCCGCCGTCTCCATCAACCTGCGTGACGTGGTGATGGACATGGAACACGTGCTCTGCCCGGTGGACTGCAAGCGCGAGAACTGCCGCCTCTCCGGTGGCTGCCGCATCCAGGGTATTCTGCGCCGCGCCATGAACGCCTTCCTCGAGGTGCTGGGGGAGTACACCCTGGCCGATGCGGTGCGCGATCCGACCCGGCTCTGCCACCTGCTCGGCATCGAACAGGATTCCATTCTGGCCATGGCATAAGCCAGGCGAGCATGACAAAGGGGCCCACGGGCCCCTTTGTCATGTCCGGGATTTGGGCTCAGAGCTGGGGGATCAGGGTGATGGAGCCGTGCAGGCAGGCGAGACCGCAGGCGCCGCAGCCGTCGCAGGCCGCCATGTTGATGCTGACGCCGTCGGCGGTGGCCTTGATCGCCTGCTGGGGGCAGGCATCTTCACACAGCAGGCAGTAGAAGCCCTGCCGGGCCTGGCAGCTGGCCTCGATCCGCACCCGGGTCTGTACCTGACGACCCAGTTGCAGGTCGAGGGCGCCAGTCGGACAGGCTCTGGCGCAGCTGCCGCAATAGCTGCACTGGCCGCAGGCGAGATCCAGCACAGGCGTGCCGGCGATGGGGGTGTCGTCATATTCGGGCTGGTTGGCCGGTTTGAGCAGGCCGTTGGGACAGGCCTTGAAGCATTCACCGCAGCGGGAGCAGAGGGAGAGGAACTGGGACTCTTCGATGGCCCAGGGGGGACGCGCTTCGTGACAAACCACCTCCGGTTTGCGAGAGCCCCCCAATGCTTGCGTCAGCCAGCGACAGAAAAAATGAGTCATGCTCACCCCTGATACCTATTAGGGGTTAATTTTATCCAAGTTTCCCTTCGCAAGCCAGAGAATAGCGCCGGCCAGGATCGCAAGCCGGGTTGCCCTTGTGTAAGCTAGGCGGGTCTTTTTGCAGGATTGAATGAACTCATGTGGTTATTTCTGTGGCGTGCTTCTCTGCTCTATGTCTTCCCCTTGCTGATGTGGGGCTACTGCCGCATCAAGGGGATCGAATTCGTCGAGCTCGACACCGGCGTTAACAGTCACAAGTGGGTGGTGCTGGCCGCCTATCTGCTCTACGTGCTGCTCTGGCTGCTGCTCAACCGCTATCTCGAACTCTTTCTGCGTCAGCGGAGCCGCAAATGATCGAGCCCGGGCTCTGGAGCCTGCTGCTGGCTGGCGCCGTGCTGGCGCTCGGCCTCGGTTGGCTGGCGGGCCGGCGTGGTGCAGCCCAGCTGGCCCAGCAGGTGCTGCTGAGCCAGGAGCGCCAGCAGGCGCTGCAGGATCGCTGTGACGAGCTGCAGGATGAAAAGTTGCAGGGCCAACAGAAGCTGGAGCAGCAGCAGACCCTGCTGATCAAGCTCACCGCCCGTCTCAAGGATGCCGAGGCCACCCTGCGCAGCGAGCGACTGGCCGCCGCCGAGAAGCTGCAACTGCAACAGGAGGCGGAACAGCGCCTCAGCCAGCAGTTCGAGAACCTCGCCAACCGGATCTTCGAGCAAAACTCGGGCAACTTCCGCGAACTGAACCAGAACAGCCTGGATCTGTTGCTGACTCCGCTGAAAGAGCAGCTTGAAGGCTTTCGCCGCCAGGTGGGGGAGACCCACGCCCAGGAGACGGCCCAGCGTCACAGCCTCAAGTTCGAGCTGGAGCGCCTGGCCGAGCTCAACGCCCGCATGACCGAGGAGGCGGCGGCGCTGACCCGCGCCCTCAAGGGCGACAGCAAGCAGCAGGGCAACTGGGGCGAGGTGGTGCTGGCGCGCATCCTCAGCGAATGCGGCCTGCGCGAAGGCCACGAGTACCATACCCAGGTCAATATCGAGGTGGACAAGGGCAAGCGCTACCAGCCCGACGTCATCGTCCACCTGCCGCAGGACAAGGACATCATCATCGACGCCAAGGTGTCGCTGACCGCCTACGAGCGCTGGTACAACAGCGATGACGAGCTGGAGAAGGCGGTGGCGCTGAAAGAGCACGTCGCCTCGGTGCGCAACCATATCCGCGAGCTGGGCCGCAAGGATTACCAGCAGCTGCCCGGGGTACGCACCCTCGATTACGTGCTGATGTTCGTGGCGGTGGAGCCCGCCTTCCTCACTGCGGTGGAGGCCGATCCCTCGCTGGTGCGATTCGGTCTCGACAACAACATTCTGCTGGTGAGCCCCACCAACCTGATGGTGGCGCTGCGCACCATAGAGAACCTGTGGCGTTACGAGCGGCAGAACCAGAATGCCCGCCAGATCGCCGAGCGGGCTGGCCGCCTCTACGAGAAGCTGCGGTTGTTCGTGGAGGAGATGCAGCAGCTGGGTGGCAGCCTGCACCGGGCACAGGAGAGCTACGACAAGGCGATGGGGCGGCTGGTCAACGGGCGCGGCAACCTGATCGCCCAGGTGGAGCGCTTTCGCGAGCTGGGGGTGGAGGTGACCAAGACCCTGCCCGAGCCGCTGGTCAATCGGGCGCTGGAGCGGGAAGACCCGGCCGAGTGAGGTGGGGCCTCATGCTTCATGCAACAAGAAGGGCAGCCAGTGGCTGCCCTTCTGCATTTGCGTGTCCGAATACACATCGTTACCAACCCCGTTGCCGCGTCCGAATACGCTTCGCTATTCGAACCTACGGATCCACAGGCTTGTCGATTGCAGCCAAGGCCGTAGGTTTGATTAGCCGCGCAGCGGCGTAATCAGACGTTCGCGGTCATGCCATCTTCCCGTCATTGCTTCCAGAAGGAGGGGAAGAAGAGCACCGCCACGGTCAGGATCTCGAGCCGTCCCAGCAGCATGCCGAACGACAGGATCCACTTGGCCGAGTCCGGCAGGGTGGCGAAGTTGGTGCTGGGGCCGATGATCGGCCCCATGCCCGGGCCCACGTTGGCCACGGCGGTGATGGAGCCCGAGATGGCGGTCAGGGGATCCAGGCCGATGGCGGCGAGCAGGGCGGCGATCAGCAGGATGACGGCGAAGTAGGCCAGTACGAACGAAATCATCGAGCGGATGATGGCGTCGTTGACCGGGCGGCCGTTGTACTTCTGCGGGAAGACGCCGGAGGGGTGCATCAGCTGGCGCATCTGCTTCTTGAACAGGGCGAACGCCACCTGTACCCGGAAGATCTTGAGACCGCCAGCGGTGGAGCCGGAGCAGGCGCCGAGGGCCAGCAAAATGATGAAGATGATGCTGGTGAGCGGGCCCCAGGTGCCGAAGTCACCAAGCCCGAAGCCGGTGGTGGTGAGCACGGAGACGATGTTGAAGCAGCTGATGCGCAGGGCATCCATGAAGCCGTAGATGTCCCTTAGCCACAGGTAGAAGGTGACCACCACGGTGACCCAGACCACCAGCCAGAAGAAACCCTGGACCTGGGCGTCCTTGAGCAGGCTGTTGTCGCGCCGGCTCAGGCTCTGCACGTAGAGCAGGAAGGGCAGGCCGCCGAGGAACATGAAGACGGTACCGATCCAGTGTGCCGAGTTGGAGAAGTGGGACATGGATTGATCTGAGGTGGAGTAGCCGCCGGTGCTGAGGGTGGTCATCGAGTGGTTGACCGCCTCGAACAGTGTCATACCGCTCACCCAGTAGGCCAGGAAGCAGAGCATGGAGAGCACCAGATAGACCAGCACTATGTTGTTGGCCACCGTCTTGGCGCGCGGCGCACTCTTGTCGGACCAATCCGAGCTCTCGGTCTGGAACAGCTTCATGCCGCCCACGTTGAGGTAGGGCAGCACCGCCACCGCCATCACGATGAAGCCCACCCCGCCCAGCCACTGCAGGATGGAGCGCCACAGCAATATGCTGTGGGCCATGCCGTCGAGCCCCGACAGCACGGTGGAGCCCGTGGTGGTGACCCCCGACATGGTCTCGAAGTAGGCGTCGGTGAAGTCGATGTGGTTGATGAAGAAGAAGGGCAGGGCGCCGAAGATGCAGGCCACCACCCAGACCGAGGTGGTGAGCAGGAACATCTCCCGCACGCCGAGGTGGAACACCGCCTTGCGGCCGTAATGCAGGCAAAGCAGGGCCGCGCCGTGAGTGATCAGCACCGACTTGAGAAACTCGACGAACCCCTCGGAGCCGGTCAGCAGGGCCAGCAGGGTGGGCAGCCACATGAACAGGGCCAGCTTGGAGAGCACCAGCCCGAGGGTGAAGATGATGGGACGCAGCTTGATCATGCAAGATAACCTGGTCGTTGATTGACAAAAGACCCGGACAATCCCTGGTAGAGGCTGTGCCGGGTCTGGGTTGTGCTGCCTGGGTGCATGGGCAGATTACAGGAAGAAGGGACTTGGCTGGAACAGACGTTCCACTTCCGGAATGTACTTCTTGTCCACCAGGAACATCACCACGTGGTCATCCTGCTGGATCTGGGTCCGGTCGTGGGCGATCAGCACCTCGTCACCGCGCACGATGGCGCCGATGGTGGTGCCGGGCGGCAGCTTGAGCTCACCCACCGTCTTGCCGACCACCTTGGAGGTGTTCTCGTCACCGTGAGCGATCGCCTCGATGGCCTCGGCTGCGCCGCGGCGCAGGCTGTAGACGTTGGCGATGTCGGCCCGGCGCACGTGGGTCAGCAGGGCCGAGATGGTGGCCTGCTGCGGCGAGATGGCGATGTCGATGGAACCGCCCTGCACCAGATCCACGTAGGCGCTGCGCTGGATCAGCACCATGGTCTTCTTGGCGCCCATCTTCTTGGCGAGCAGGGCCGACATGATGTTGGCCTCGTCCTCGTTGGTCACCGCGATGAAGACGTCGATCTGGTCGATGTGCTCTTCCGCCAGCAGCTCCTGATCCGCCGCGTCGCCGCAGAAGACGATGGTGTTTTCCAGCACCTCGGAGAGCTGCTCTGCCCGCTTCTGGTTGCGCTCGATCAGCTTCACGCTGTAGCGCTTCTCCAGCTGGCGGGCGAGGCCGGCGCCGATGTTGCCGCCGCCGACGATCATGATGCGCCGATAGGGGCTCTCGAGCCGCTGCAGCTCCGACATCACGGCGCGGATATGGCCCGCCGCCGCCACGAAGAACACCTCGTCATCGGCCTCGATGATGGTGGTGCCCTGCGGGCGGATGGAGCGGCCCTGACGGAAGATCGCCGCCACCCGAGTCTCGATGTTGGGCATGTGATCGCGCAGGGTGGAGAGGGCGTTGCCCACCAGCGGGCCGCCGTAGTAGGCCTTGACCGCCACCAGACCCACCTTGCCGCCGGCGAAGTCCACCACCTGCAGGGCGCCCGGGTACTCGATCAGCCGACGCACGTAGTCGGTCACCAGCTGCTCGGGGGCGATCAGGTGATCCACCGGCACGGATTCGGGCAGGAACAGTCGATCACGCTCCACCAGATAGGCCGGCGAGCGGATGCGCGCCACCTTGTTGGGGGTGTTGAACAGGGAGTAGGCCACCTGGCAGGCGACCATGTTGGTCTCGTCGCTGTTGGTGACCGCGACCAGCATGTCGGCATCTTGGGCGCCCGCTTCACGCAGCACCTTGGGATGGGCGCCGTGGCCGTTCACCACCCGCAGGTCGAACTTGTCCTGCAGCTCGCGCAGCCGGTCGCTGTCGGTGTCGACGATAGTGATGTCGTTGTTCTCGCCGGCCAGGTTCTCGGCCAGGGTGCCGCCGACCTGACCGGCGCCCAGAATGATGATCTTCATAGGACGGCCTCATGAGAGTCGCCGTTGCAACGGCGGCCAGGGTGCGTGGGGACGGTCATCAACAGGATGAATCTCATAGGGAAAGCGCGCTCGATGTTGGGCAGTAATGGGTGCCGCAAGCGGCACCCGTCGTGATGATGGCCCTGCTTACCGCTTGATCAGCTTGGCATAGTAGAAGCCGTCCATCTCGGCCTCGCCCGGCAGGAACTGGCGACCCGGACACTCCGGGGTGTCCTGCGCATGCAGCGGCACCAGAGTGGCATCCGGGGTGGCCGCGAGGAAGGCGCGGATCTGGTCGCGATTCTCTTCCGGCAGCACGGAGCAGGTGGCATACAGCAGAGTACCGCCGCTTTTCAGTTTCGACCAGAGGGCGCCGAGGATGCGGTGTTGCAGCTCGGCCAGCTCGCGGATGTCCTGATCCCGGCGCAGCCACTTGATGTCGGGATGACGGCGGATGACGCCGGTGGCGGAGCAGGGGGCATCCAGCAGGATGCGGTCGAACTGACCCTCCGGCCACCACAGATCCGGGGTGCTGGCATCACCGTGGATCACCTTGGCGGTGAGGCCGATGCGATCCAGGTTCTCCTGCACCCGCTTGAGGCGGTTGTCGTCGGCATCGACAGCCACCACGCCGGCCAGCGCGGGCTGGCGCTCCAGCAGATGAGCGGTCTTGCCACCGGGGGCGGCGCAGGCATCCAGCACCCACTCGCCCGGCTGCGGGTCGAGCAGTGCGGCGGCCTGTTGTGCTGCGCCATCCTGTACCGAACAGTCGCCGACCTCGAAGCCGGGCAGCTTGGTCACGTCGTAGGGACGTTCCAGCAGGATGCAATCCTCGCCCTCTTCACCGGCCATCGCATTGATGCCGGCCTCGGCCATGCGGGCCAGCATCTGCTCGCGGCTCTGGCGCTGGTTGTTGTTGCGGATCCACATGGGGGGGCGCTGGTTGTTGGCCTCCATGATGAATTCCCACTCATCCGGATAGGCCTGGCGCAGCCGCTTGGTGAGCCACTCCGGGTGGCCGAGACGAATGCTGGGGACACGGTCGATGCGCAGCAGAATGACTTCGGCGCTGCGCTGGAAGTTGCGCAGCACACCGTTGATGAGGCCGCGCAAGGAGGTGCCCTTGAGCAGCTTGACGGCGTTGACGGTCTCGGCCACCGCGGCGTGAGCCGGAATGCGGGTGTAGATGAGCTGATAGAGACCGACCAGGATCAGGTAGTGGAAGATGCGGCTCTTGTTCTTGAGCGGCTTGTCCATCATCTCGCCGACCGCCGCATCGAGGCGGGGCAGCCAGCGCAGGGTGCCGTAGCAGAGTTCTTGCAGGAGGGCGCGATCGCGGGGCGCAACCTTCTCCTGGGCAGCAGGCAGAACGGCGGAGAGGGACTGGCCCTGATCCAGCACCTGTTGAATGACGAGAGCAGCCTGTGCGCGTGTTTTCATAGTGTTACCTTAGATGCGCAAGTCGGGGTCTGGGCCCCGCCTTGTATCAATTCAATTGCGTGCCGGGTTCAAACCAGTCGCGGCGAGAGTTGAGCAGGTCCGTCACGGACATGGCCTTCTTGCCGGGCGGCTGCAGGGTCAGCAGGCGCAGCACACCCTTGCCGGTGGCGATGTCGATCCCCTGCTTGTCAGCCTTGAGCAGGGTACCGGCCGCCTGGCCGTGATCCTGTGCTACGACCTCGGCCTGCCATACCTTGACGGTCTGGCCGGCGACTTCAAACCAGCTGATGGGCCAGGGGTTGAAAGCGCGGATGCAGCGCTCGATGGCGACGGCCTCCATCGACCAGTCGATGCGGGCCTCTTCCTTGGAGAGCTTCTCGGCATAGTTGGCTTGTGCATCGTCCTGCGCTTCGGCGGCGGTGTTGCCGGCAGCCATGGCATTGACGGTGTCGACCAGCGCCTGCGGGCCCAGCCCGGCCAGCTTGTCGTATAGACTGGCGGAGGTTTCCTCGGCGGCGATGGGGCAGCTCACCTTGCGGATCATGGCGCCGGTATCCAGCCCCACATCCATCTGCATGATGGTGACGCCGGTTTCGGCATCGCCCGCCCAGATGGAGCGCTGGATCGGGGCGGCACCGCGCCAGCGCGGCAGCAGGGAGCCGTGCACGTTGATGCAACCCAGCCGTGGGGTATCGAGCACGGCCTTGGGCAGGATCAGGCCGTAGGCCACCACCACCATCAGGTCGGCGCCAAGGGCGGCCAGCTCGGCCTGGGCCTCTTCCTTGCGCAGGGAGGCGGGTTGATAGACCGGCAGATTGTGGGCTAGCGCCAGCTCCTTGACCGGGCTGGCGGTGAGCTTCTGGCCGCGGCCGGCAGGCTTGTCGGGCTGGGTATAAACGGCGACGACCTCGTGGTCGGAAGACAACAACGCCGCCAGGTGACGGGCGGCGAAGTCGGGAGTACCGGCAAAAATCAGTTTCAGCTTATTCAATGGGGCAGATCCTCAGAGGACTTTGCGATCTTCACGGGCCATCTTTTCCAGCTTCTGGCGAATGCGCTGGCGCTTGAGCGGGGACAGGTAATCCACAAACAGCTTGCCGACCAGATGGTCCATCTCATGCTGGATGCAGATGGCGAGCAGATCGTCTGCCTCCAGCTCGAATGCCTTGCCGTGGCGATCCAGGGCGCGCACCTTGACCCACTCTGCACGGGGCACCAGGGCTCGGCTGCCGGGCACGGAGAGGCACCCTTCCTCGATGCCGGTGCTGCCGGCCTGCTCGATGATCTCGGGGTTGATCAATACCAGAGGATCTTCACGGTTTTCAGAGACATCGATCACTATGATGCGCTGATGAATGTCGACCTGAGTGGCGGCGAGGCCGATGCCTTCCTCCGCGTACATGGTTTCGAACATATCATCTACAATGTGTTGTAACTCGGGTGTAAAGGTCTCGACAGGGGCTGCGACGGTACGCAGACGCTCATCGGGGAAACGCAATACATCTAGAATGGCCATAGTTTTTTCTTTAGTTTCGTATAAATGCAGTCAATATTGGCGTAATTCTAGTCATTTACGCCGACAAAAAACAGCAACACTTTGCGCGCAGAAGTAACAGGGAGTGTTATGTATCTGAAGCAAACCATCCTCGCCTGTCTGTTGGCCACCCTGAGCCAGGGCGTGCTGGCCGACCAGCTGAAACTGAAAGCGGGTTATCCCGAGACCTATGTGGTGCAAAAAGGCGATACCCTCTGGGATATTTCCGGCCAGTATCTGGCGGAGCCCTGGCTATGGCCAAGGCTCTGGAACATCAATCCGCAGATCGCCAATCCGCACTGGATCTACCCGGGCGACGTGCTGCACCTGAGCTGGGTCAACGGCGAACCGCGACTTGGCAAGGCGATGCAGGGCGGCAAGCAGGTTGTTCACCTCTCTCCCAAGAGTCGTTACGAGAACAAGGCCAACCCCATTCCGACCCTGCCGCTCAGCGAGATCGGCCCCTTCCTGCAAACAGACCATATTCTGGCTGACAGCCAGCAGGCAAAGCAGCTGCCTTATGTGCTGGGCAATGATGAGGCACACATCGGCATGCTGGAGGGGGATACCCTCTACGTACAGGGCTCGCTGATCCCGGGTCAGGACTATGGCATCTATCATCCGGGGACCATCTACAAAGACAAGAAGAGTGGCGAACAGCTGGGGCAAGAGGCGGTCTTCGTCGGCACGGCCAGGGCGGAGGCCCTGCTGCCAGACGGCCGCACCCGGGTTACCCTCAGCCACAACCAGCGCGAGGTGTATCAGGGGGACAAGCTGATGCCGTTCCCGCCGCAGGAGAGCCTCTCCGCCGTGTTCACTCCCAAGGCCGCCCCCGTCATCTCGCCCGGCTATATCGTCGACTTGCCGAGCAAGGCCCGCGGTGGTGGCAAGTTCGACGTCGTGCTCATCAACAAGGGCATACGTGATCAGGTTGCTCCCGGTGATGTGTTGGAGATATTGCGGCCCGGTGCCCGGCTGGTGAGCAAGAATGGCAAGGTCGCCTATCGGGAGTACTCCTCCGTCTATGACAAGGCGTTCTATTCGGCCGGCAAGCCACCCCTGCCGTCGGAGGCAGTGGCCCGGGTCATGTTGTTCAAGGTGTACGACAAGCTGAGTTATGGCCTGATCCTGCAGAGTCAGGACATGGTCAGCACCGGTTATCAGGTCAGCAACTTCTGACGTGCCTCTTCCATCCGGGCGACTCGCGCTGTGGTTGACGCTGGATGCCGTCACCGGCATAGGTCCGGTCACCGCGGCTCGCCTGCTGGCCCATTTTGGCGGTGACATTGTCACCCTGTTCGACGCCGATGACGGCCCCCTGCGAGCTCTTGGTCTGCAGAGCACTCAAATCCAGCAGATGAGGTGGCCCCAGCCGGTTGTCGAGCAGGCGCTGAGCTGGGCCGCCGAGCCCGGCAATCACCTCCTGTGTCCGGATGACCCCGTCTATCCCGCTTTGCTCAAAGAGATCCCCGCCGCCCCGCTGCTGCTCTACTGCCGTGGCGACCTTGCTGCCCTGTCTGTTCCTCAGCTGGCGATGGTCGGCACACGCCATCCGACCTATGCCGGCAAGGATAATGCTGCCCGCCTCTGCAGTGAGCTGGTCGCCTGTGGGCTGGCCATCACCTCCGGACTGGCGCTTGGCATCGATGGGGTGTGTCATCAGCAGGCGTTGGCGGCAGGGGGGACTACCCTGGCCGTGCTGGGCTCAGGGCTCGACAGCCTCTATCCGAAGCGTCATCAGGGGTTGGCTATGGCGATCCTGGCGCAAGGCGGCTTGCTTATCTCCGAGCTGGCACCCGACAAGGGACCGCTGGCCGAGCACTTTCCACGGCGTAATCGCATCATCTGTGGCTTGTCGCTGGGTACTCTGGTGGTAGAGGCGGCCGAGCAGAGTGGTTCGCTCATCACGGCCCGCTATGCATTGGAACAGGGGCGAGAGGTCTTTGCCGTACCTGGTGCCCCGCAAAATGTGCAGGCACTGGGTTGCAACAAATTAATCCAGCAGGGGGCCAAACTTGTATTGAGCGCGGCCGATATAGTGGAAGAGCTGCCCGGATTTGTCGGTCTGCTGCAGCAAGTGGCTGACTTGTCTGAGCATTCGAATAATAGCGAATTGCCTTATGCCGATTTGTTGGATAACGTAGATTATGAGACCACGAGCGTGGATACCGTTGCCGAACGGTCCCAGCTTCCTGTCGAAGTGGTATTGGGCAGGTTGGTAGAGCTGGAGCTGGCCGGTGCAGTGATGGCGGTAGCCGGTGGATACGTCAGAGCGAGGAGGGCGAATCATGTTTGATGTATTGATGTACCTTTTCGAGACCTACATCCACAGTGATGCAGATGTGATGGTCGAGCAGAATGAACTCACCGACGAACTGAGCCGGGCAGGTTTCGACAAAGACGAGATCGAGAAGGCGCTCAACTGGCTGGAGCGACTGGCCAACCTGCATGACAGCGAGCGAGAGGTCTACGTGGCCGCCAGCGCGCAAGGCTCCATTCGTATCTATGCTCCACAAGAACTGGCACGCCTCAGTACCGAGTGCCGCGGTTTCCTGCTGTTTCTGGAACAAGCCCAGGTACTCAATGCCGAAACCCGCGAAATCTGCATCGAGCGCCTGCTCGAGCTTGATAAACCGGATATCGAGCTGGACGATCTGAAGTGGGTCGTCATGATGGTGCTGTTCAACGTACCGGGCAGTGAAAATGCCTACCAGCAGATGGAAGAGCTGGTGTTTGACGAGTCAGACGGTGTCATCCACTGACAGCCCGGTGCCGCGCTGGTAGAATTCAGGTCATCTAGATTCCAAGGCGCGGCCCATGTCAAAAATCGATCATCACCTCTTTTCAGCCCACGAACATGCCTTCGAGCGCGAACCGTGCCCGCAGTGTGGTGCCGAGCTGGTGATCCGCCAGGGCAAGCATGGTCCCTTCCTCGGTTGTTCTGCCTATCCTGCCTGTGATTACATCCGCTCCCTGACCCCATCTGGTCGTGACATCGAGAAGGTGCTTGAGGGCTCGGCCTGCCCGGATTGCGGCCAACCGCTGGCGATCAAGAAGGGGCGTTATGGCCTGTTTGTCGGTTGTACTCAATATCCGGCCTGCCAGCACATCGAATCTCTGCAGGAGAGCGATGATACCCAGATCCTCTGCCCGGAGTGTGGCAAGGGGCACCTCATCAGCCGAACCTCCCGCTATGGCAAACAGTTCTACTCTTGCGACGGCTACCCCCATTGCAAGTATGTGGTGAATGACAAGCCGGTCCCCATGCCTTGCCCGCAGTGTGGCTGGGGTATCATGGTCGAGAAGAAGGTGAGGGGAGCACTGCGCTGGATCTGCCCGCAAAAGAAATGCGGCCACCAGAGCGAGCAGGTATAATCCGGCCGCCACAAGCGAATTGAAACGTTTTCGGCGAACTTCAACCCCCCACTTGGAGTAAGGAAATTCCCACCATGAATAAACCCTTTGTTGCCGTATTGATGGGCTCTGATTCTGATTTTCCGGTGATGCAGACCACCCTCGAGGTGCTCAAGTCATTCGATATCGCGGTAGAAGTGAAAGTGACCTCCGCACACCGTACACCGGCCGCGACTCATCAGTATGTGACCGACGCCGAAACCCGTGGCTGCAAGGTCTTTATCTGTGCCGCCGGTCTCGCCGCTCACCTGGCAGGCGCCGTGGCGGGTATCACGACTCGTCCCGTGATCGGTGTGCCCATCGATGGCGGCCCGCTCAAGGGGCTGGATGCGCTGCTTTCCACCGTGCAGATGCCGGGCGGGGTGCCGGTGGCGACCGTGGCGATCGGCAAGGCCGGCGCCAAGAATGCAGGCTATCTGGCAGCGCAGATGCTGGCAGTGGCAGATGATGAACTTGCGGCCAAGGTGCAGGCCGAACGCCAGAAGAATGCCGACGAGGTACTGGCCAAGGACGCCGCCTTGCAGGCTCTGCTCAAGTAAGATCCGAGACGGCAACCAGCACCCCGTTCGCCATCAGCCTCTCGCTGGTCGATGAGGGAGGGGCGCCAGGGTTGCCGTTCCGTAGGCTCAATGTTAATCAATGATGAGGCGACAGCCCGGCTGTCGCATTTTTTATGCCCAATGAATTTGAACTTGCAGTGGCCGCCCTCCAGCGTGATGGGGTGATTGCCTATGCGACCGAGGCGGTATTTGGCCTGGGTTGTGATCCTGACTCCGAGTCGGCGGTACACCGTCTGCTGGCGATCAAGCAACGCCCGGTGGAGAAGGGGTTGATCCTGATCGCCGCCGATCTGGCTCAGTTGCAGGATTACATCGATCTGGACCAGCTCACCAACGAGCAGCTGGCCCGGGTGGAAGCGAGCTGGCCTGGTCCCTTCACCTGGATCATGCCGGCGCGCAGCAATACCCCGGCCTGGCTGACCGGTCAGTTCACTACCCTGGCGGTGCGTGTGACGGCCCATCCGCAGGTACAAGGGCTGTGTCGTGCCTTTGGCAAGCCACTGGTCTCTACCAGCGCCAACCTGACTGGTGAAGAGCCTGCCCGCCGGGTGGCGGACATCGGCGAATTGCTGGCGAGTCAGCTGGCCTATATCCTGCCCGGTGAAGTGGGGGGGCAGGCCAATCCGTCCGAGATCAAGGATGCCAGAACCGGCGCCATCATCCGCCCCTCTTGAACCGTTCGGAGAGCGGCAATACGGATCGGCTTAGCCCATCCGGCGACATCACAATAATAGGGTCAGGCGACGATCCTGGCTGACTGGAGACAAGATGAGCAAACCGGATGTGGCCCAGGTCAAGGCCTTCCTGCTGCAGTTGCAGGACGAGATCTGCCGTGGTCTGGAACAGGCCGACGGCGCCGGACACTTTGTGGAAGATGCCTGGCGCCGTGAAGGGGGTGGTGGTGGCCGCACTCGTGTGCTGCGTCACTGCGCCGTGATCGAGCAGGGAGGGGTCAACTTCTCCCACGTTCATGGCGACGCCATGCCGGCCTCGGCGACGGCCCATCGACCGGAACTGGCGGGCCGCCGGTTTGAGGCCATGGGGGTGTCGCTGGTGATCCACCCACACAATCCGTATGTGCCGACCAGCCACGCCAATGTGCGCTTCTTCATCGCCGAGAAAGAGGGGGAGGAGCCGATCTGGTGGTTTGGTGGCGGCTTCGATCTCACCCCGTTTTATCCGTTCGAAGAGGACGTACGGCATTGGCATCAGGTCTCCTTCGATCTTTGTCAGCCGTTCGGCACCGATATTTATCCCGAGTTCAAATCCTGGTGTGATCGCTACTTCTTCCTCAAGCACCGGGACGAGACGCGCGGCGTCGGCGGCCTCTTCTTCGATGATCTGAATCGCTGGCCGTTTGCCGACTGTTTCGCCTTTATGCAGGCGGTTGGCAAGGGCTATCTCGATGCCTACCTGCCGATTGTCGAGCGTCGCAAGGCGCTGGCTTATGGCGAACGGGAGCGGGAATTCCAGCTCTATCGTCGTGGCCGCTATGTGGAGTTCAATCTGGTGTATGACCGTGGCACCCTGTTTGGCTTGCAGACTGGCGGGCGTACCGAGTCGATCCTGATGTCGATGCCGCCGCTGGCGCGCTGGGAATATGACTGGCAGCCGTCAGCGGGCAGCCCGGAGGCATTGCTCTACAGTGACTACCTAAAACCGCGCGAGTGGTTGTGACCAGAGGAGAGGGGCCATGATGGCCCCTTCTTATTGGCCGATATTCGGCTTGTTCCTGAGTGCGAAAACCCGTTAAATCGGGAGATTGCCCTCTGAAGGAACTTTTTGATGGATCGTTATCTGGTTTTTGGCCACCCGGTGCGCCACAGCAAATCCCCCTTTATTCATACCCTGTTTGCCAGGCAAACCCAGCAGGAGCTGGAATATGGTCTGGCCGAGCCGGCCGTCGAAGAGTTCGCCACCAGTCTGAGAGCCTTCTTTGCCCAAGGTGGCAAGGGATGCAATGTCACCGTCCCCTTCAAGGAGCAGGCATTTGCCCTGGTCGATCGACTGAGCCCTCGGGCCCGGCGGGCGGGGGCAGTCAACACCATCAAGCTGACCGATGATGGCGTACTGCTGGGTGACAACACCGATGGTGCCGGGTTGGTGGCCGATCTCAAGGCGCATGGTGTGGCACTTGCCGGCAGCAGGATCCTGCTGCTGGGGGCGGGTGGCGCGGCGCGCGGTGCGCTGGCTCCGCTTTTAGCCGAGCAACCCGAGGCATTGGTTATCGCCAACCGTACTCACGCCAGGGCGGAGCAGCTGGCTGCCGAGTTTCGTGATCTGGGGGCGGTCAGTGCCCAGACCTATGAACAGCTGAGCGGCCATTTCGATCTGATCATCAACTCCACCTCCGCCAGTTTGCAGGGAGAGTTGCCGCCGCTCCCTCCGGCGCTGATCCACGCCGATATCGCCATCTACGACATGATGTATGGCGCGACCGATACCCCCTTTATCGCCTGGGCCAAAGGGCAGGGAGCTCGCCAGACCGTAGATGGCCTCGGCATGCTGGTGGAACAGGCAGCAGAAGCCTTTACCGTGTGGCGCGGAATCCGGCCAGGGACTAAACAGGTATTGAGAGAACTGAAACGAAATCTGGGGACCCTATGAACCAAGGCATCTTGTTTCCCGAGCTGGCCGACTGGCAAGCGCACGAACAGCGGATCCACTTTCCTGCCCAGCAGATGGGGGCGCTGGTGGATTGCTACATCAGTCGCAGGCGTCTGGAGAAAATGACCGGGCTCTCCCTCGCCAGAGAGGAAGACATCCTGCGAGCCTTCGAAAGCGTGCGTTTTGACATCGAGGAAATTGCTGAAAAATTCATTGAGGAACAAGAGTTTGCAGAAGATGGAGCCGTCTATCTCTGACTTTTTCAAGTTTTTTCTCAAAGCAGCGGAACTTGTGCCAAGTTGTGCTGACTAACTAGATAGTTGAGGAAGTGCTAGCTAGTCACCTTTATAACTCCCCGGTATTCGTACTGGGGATTTTTTTATCTATATGAAAAATAACATGATTTATGTAATTCATTTTTCGTGAAACTTAATTACATAAATTACTTTCACTTTCTGCTGCTTTGCTATACAGTTAGCAACGTAGGGTACAGAGGTAAGATGTTCTATCTTTCAGACCTTTTATTTCACGTAATTGAATGTGGCTGAATAGCGACCCCGGTGAGTCATCATCGGGGTGTTTTTTTATGGGTTGCATTTAGAGTAAATGCTTTAATGTTGGCGAATGTTTGTTAGAATGAAGGGGCTTCTTGAGGAAAACCAGTCGTCTTTGTTCTCAAGATTTAGCTTCTTCCCAATTTTTGAACTGATTGTTTAAGGCCGGTACTGCGTTTGCAGAACCGGCCTCATTTTTATCCGTTCCATTGACTGTTTTGTAATAAAATTTCACTTTGGTACTTATTTGGTGAGGAAACGCCCCCGCCGGCATCTATTTTTGAAAACGTTGCCAATGGGATGAAAAGTTAATTGTTATATAGAATTAACTATTTATCCCATTGATAAAAATAGTGTTTCAAGAACTCATCGTAGGGAGTGGGCGATGTCACTGGCGAG
This sequence comes from Aeromonas sp. Y318-1, assembly GCF_027706125.1. Taxonomy (NCBI): domain Bacteria; kingdom Pseudomonadati; phylum Pseudomonadota; class Gammaproteobacteria; order Aeromonadales; family Aeromonadaceae; genus Aeromonas; species Aeromonas sp. Y318-1. The sequence continues at coordinate 58,439 of NZ_JAPDCM010000013.1, read as the reverse complement.
AGGGGTTATGGCAAGCAGACTGAAAGCCTTTCAATCAGCGGAGGAGCTGCTCCGCCAATTGCAGGGGTTGGTTGTGGTGTATACAGGACGTAGCTTACTCCTCGAGCGGTGCTTGCTCACCGTCAGTCATGTCATCGGCGCCTGCGAGATACCAGCCAGTCAGCGTCTGTGCCAGTTTTTCGACCCCGATCTGGGTCAGGGAAGAGAAGGCTTCCACCTGGATCTGCGGACCCAGCTCGGCTACGGCCTGGCGTACCTTGATGACCTGATTGTTGCGCGGACCTGGGCTCAGCTTGTCGGCCTTGGTCAGCAGCAGCATGACCGGCAGTTTGCGGTGAGAGCTCCACTCCAGCATATTCATATCGGTATCTTTGAGCGGATGGCGGATGTCCATCAGGATCACCAGACCTTTCAATGACTCGCGACGCTGCAGATATTCCGCCAGCGACTTTTGCCACTTGAGCTTCATTTCCAGCGGAACCTGCGCATAACCGTAGCCCGGCAGGTCGACCAGACGCTTGCCCGGTTCCAGCTCAAACAGGTTGATCAGCTGGGTACGTCCCGGCGTCTTACTGGTGCGAGCCAGGTTCTTGTGCTTGGTCAAGGTATTCAATGCAGATGACTTACCGGCGTTGGAACGGCCGGCAAACGCAATCTCGACACCCCCATCATTTGGCAGGTGACGGATGTCGGGTGCGCTGGTCACAAAATGCACCTTATTGAAATTCAGAGTTTGTGTATCCAACGTAAATTCCCCATAGAGATAGAGGGTTATAGAGTTACTTTTTTGTGAAATCGTGTAAAATGGCGTCGCTTAAACGCGTTTATTTTAACATGCCTTCAGCGGCATGGGATCTGGAAGCCTAATAACGAGAAGTTGGAACGCCATGAAGAACCTAGTCATTACTCTTGCTCTGATGGTTGGCGTAACGGGGATGGCACAAGCCAAGGGCGATGCCGCTGCGGGACAAACCAAGGCTGCCGTTTGCGCGGCTTGTCATGGACCGGACGGCAACAGCCTAGTCGATATGTACCCCAAGATTGCTGGTCAGCACGCATCATATATCAAAAAGCAGTTAGTTGAACTGAAGGCTGCAGCTTCTGGTCAAACTGGCCGGGTTGCACCCATCATGGGGGCGATGGCGCTTCCTCTGTCTGAACAGGACATGGAAGACCTGGCAGCCTACTTCTCCAGTCAGAAGGTGACGCCGCTCGCGGTACCCGATGACGCCGTCGCTGCAGGCAAGGCGCTGTACATGGGAGGGGACATGAGCCGTGGTCTGGCTGCCTGTACTGCCTGCCATGGTCCGCGCGGTTCGGGTGTCGAGCAGGCCAAGTATCCGAGCCTGTCCGGCCAGCATCCTGCCTACATCAAGGCCCAGCTCACGGCTTTTAGGGCCGCTGCCCGTGACAACGACCCGAACAGCATGATGCGGGACGTTGCCAAGAAGCTGACCGATCAGGATATCGAAGTACTGTCTAAATATGTGGCAGGTCTGCACTGATCAAGCCGATGATATTATCTCATTGATATTGACGAGGAGCCGCCGGCTCCTCGTTTCTTTTTGGCCTTTAACACCATTTGGCCAATTTTTTCTCGCATTGTTGTAAGAGATCTCCCATTCATCAGCCTGGCCAGGGCTTAAACATTTTCAGAAAAATGCTTAGTAATTCATTAATTTCAATATGTTAAATGACAATAAGTCGTTTATCTCCGTTTGAAAACGTTCCCGATGGATTGAGTCACTTTATTAAATTGATACAGTGGATGCATGGAATGACCCACGCGGTGGTTCACGACCGGGATGTCGTGAAGACAGGATGTCGATGAGGCTGGATGCCAAGGGCCATGCGAGTGGCAGGCAATGGATTGAAAGACCAGGATGGTGACCGTTCAGGAAGAGCGGGGCTGCGGGAAGCAACCACCCCAGAAGATGACCGGACGTCGTCTGCATGGGTCAGGCAAGCACACGCACATTCAGGATCGACCAATTAAGGTCAGGATGACCATACACAAAGATATGATGCGCAGAGGTATCACCACGGACAGGGTGATTTGCAGCCAGGGATGGGACTCGCATAAACATATCAAGGCAGCTTCGGCTGCCTTTTTTCTTTTGGGTCATTAACCCGCTTGGTCATTCTGTGTCAAAATACCAGCAACATGCCCAGAGGATGCCGATCCTGCGGTATTCGAAGGCCATTTATGGCCGGATTGGTGCGGGATCCCGCTCTGTTTCTAATCCATCGTCCCCCGTGTCAGCATCCTCTTCCGGACCTTTTCGAACCGGAAACGGGTTTCAATCCAGTTATTTGTCGGAGTCATTCATTCATGTCGGCTAAACAACCCAATCGCAAACCTGCCGGTAAGCGCAAAGAATCAGATGCCAGTGCCCAGGAAGGCCGTGAGCGCAAACGCGCCGCCAAGCGCAAGGGCTTGAAGGCAGGATCCCGCCAGCAGGTCGAGCAGGCCGGCAAGAAGAGTGGCACCAAACAGGCCAAGGATCCGCGCATCGGTTCCCGCAAACCGGTTGCCCTGATCGTGGAAGAGAAGAGCAGCAAGCCGGTCGCACCCAAGCAGCTCAAAGAGAAGAAGCTGGTGATGACGCCGGAGCAGGAACTGGCCTCCATCGAGAATGATGATCGCCTGAATGACCTGCTGGATCGGCTCGATGCCGGTGAGACCCTGGAAGCTGCCGAGCAGGCCTGGGTTGATCAGCGTGTTGACCGCTATCAGGAGCTGATGGACGAGCTTGGCATCATCGACACCGATGATGACGAAGACGAGGCTGATTTTGATGAGGCCGACTTTGACGAGCCGGGCCAGCCAGCCTCCGAAGAGGAGCTGTGGGATCGTTTCACCCAGGTCGACTACCAGCCAGAGCCCAAGCCTGAGCCGAAGAAAAAGTGATGAGTGGATGGATGCTGGCCGCCTTGTTGGGCGGCCTGATTTTGTTGGGACTGGCGTGGTATGCCGGTACCCTGCTGGCACGTCTCAAGCGCCAGCACGACAGCCAGCAGCAGGCTATCGCGGCCCGCAATGAACGGATCCTCGAGAGTGTCCGGGTTATTGCCCATGCGGTACGGGATGGTCAGTGCGATTACTCCGAGGGTGCCATCCGGTTGACCAATCTGCTGGATGCGTTGCAGATCAAGGGCGGTCGCGCCTTTGCCGGCGAATTTCCGGGGTTGTACGGTCTCTACGAGAAGGTGAAGGAGATGCCGACTCATGAGGCGAGACGGGCCCTCAAACGCAATGAAGTCATGAAGATGGATCTCGAACGCAGTGGCTATGAGGCCGAGCTGGAGGTGCAGATCCTTGAGGATGTGGCCAGACTGAAGGATTTTCAGTTAAGCCGGTGAGCCGATAACAAAAAGAGGAAGCAAGCGTGCAAGCAGAACAGATTGTGTGGGATCAGGCCCTGATCGAGAAGTATAACTACAGCGGTCCGCGTTACACCTCCTATCCCACTGCGCTGGAGTTCAACGAGGGTTTCGGTTATCCGGACTTCGTCCAGGCCGCGAGCCAGTATCCGGCGCGCAACCTGTCGCTCTACGTGCATATCCCCTTCTGTCACAAGCTCTGCTACTACTGCGGCTGCAACAAGGTGATCACCCGTCACCGTCACAAGGCCGATCAGTACCTCGATTTCCTCGAGCAGGAGATCAAGGCGCAGGCCCCGCTGTTCAAGCAGCGGCTGGTGACCCAGCTGCACTGGGGCGGCGGCACGCCCACCTATCTGGATGAGCCCCAGACTCGCCGACTGATGGCCATGTTGCGGGAGCATTTTCACTTCGCCGAAGAGGGCGAAATCAGCATCGAGGTGGATCCGCGCGAGATCGAGCTCTCCATGCTGGACGTGCTGCGGGAAATCGGCTTCAACCGCATCAGCCTCGGCGTGCAGGATTTCAACAAGGAGGTTCAGGTCGCGGTCAACCGCGAGCAGGACAACGACTTCATCCGCGCCATGCTGGAGCGGGCCCGTGAACTCGGCTTTCGTTCCACCAACCTGGATCTCATCTACGGTCTGCCGCACCAGAACCGGGAGAGCTTCCATCACACCCTGGAAGAGGTACTCAAGACTGACCCGGCCCGCCTCTCCATCTTCAACTATGCCCATCTGCCCAGCCGTTTTGCCGCCCAGCACAAGCTGAAAGAGGCGGACATGCCGGCGCCGCAGGAAAAACTGGCCATGCTGCAGGACACCATCGCCTTCCTGACCGGCTGTGGTTATCAGTTCATCGGCATGGATCACTTCGCCAAGCCGGACGACGAGCTGGCAGTAGCCCAGCGTGAGGGCAAGCTGCACCGCAACTTCCAGGGTTATACCACCCAGGGGGATTGCGATCTGCTGGGGCTGGGGGTCTCCTCCATCAGCATGATCGGTGATGCCTATTCCCAGAACCAGAAAGAGCTCAAGGCCTACTATGGTCAGGTGGAAACGCTGGGGCATGCCCAGTGGAAGGGGTGCTCTCTCAATCAGGACGACCTGATCCGTCGTGAGGTGATCAAGCGCCTCATCTGCGATTTTCGCCTGAACTTTGCCGCCGTCGAGCAGGCTCATGGCCTGGTGTTCAGAGAGTACTTTGCGGAGGATCTCAAGCTGCTGCAGACCTTCATCGATGACGGCCTGGTGCGGATGACCGAAGAGGGGCTGGAGGTGGTCTCCACCGGTCAATTGCTGATCCGCAACATCTGCATGTGCTTCGATGTCTACCTGCGCAGCAAGGCGCGCCAGCAGCAGTTCTCCCGGGTGATCTAAGCCGGCCGATGTCGTTGGAAAATAAAAAAACCGCCGAGAGGCGGTTTTTTTATTGGGCTTGGCTGCACTCAGCGCCGGGCTGCGCGGGCACTCAGCTCGGCCTTTTCGGTCTCGCTCAGGAAAGCCAGAGTCAGGCCGTTCTGCTGGGCGGTGCGGATCTCGTTCACCGTCATGCCGGCAGCCGGGGCCGCCACCTCGTATTCGTGGGGCAGGTCGATGCCTTCTACCGCCGGGTCGTCAGTGTTGAGGCAAGCCAGCACGCCGGCGGCCAGGAACTGGCGGATCGGGTGCTCGGTCAGGCTCGCCACCGTGGTGGTCTGAACGTTGGAAGTGAGGCAGGACTCGATGCCGATGCGGTGCTCGGCCAGATAGGCCATCAGGGCCGGATCCTGAATGGCTTTGACGCCGTGACCGATACGTTCGGCACCCAGCTCGCGAATGGCCTGCCACATGCTTTCGGGACCGGCGGCTTCACCGGCGTGCACGGTGACGCGCATGCCAGCGTCACGCACCCGGCGGAAGTGGTCGGTGAACAGATCGCCCGGGAAGCCCAGCTCGTCGCCGGCCAGATCGATGGCAACCAGCCGATCGCGATGGGCCAGACAGGCATCCAGTTCTTGTTTGCACTGCTCGGTGCCGAAGGTGCGGCTCATGATGCCGATCAGGTTGGTCTTGATGCCGAAGTCGCGGCTGCCGGCTGCCACGCCGTCGATGATGGCCTCGACCACGCCCTGCGGGTGCAGCTTGTGGGCCATCGCCATGTAGGCCGGGCTGAAACGCAGTTCGGCATAGTCGATGCCGGCGCGCAGCAAGTCTTCCACGTTCTCGTAGGCGACCCGGCGGCAGGCGTCATAGTCGGCCAGCACGGCCACGCCCCAGTCCAGCTTCTTGAGGAAGGCGACCAGGCTCGGCTCGTTCTCGACGATCTGCACATGGGGGCGCAGCGCCTCCAGCTCGAAGGCGGGCAGTTGAATGTTGTGCTGACGACCCAGCTCGAGGATGGTCTGCGGGCGGATGTTGCCGTCCAGATGGCGGTGCAGGTCGGTCAGGGGAAGAGATCTGTCAATCATGATGGCGCCTTCTTCGAGTCGGGTGTGAAAGCCTGCCATTCTAGGCAGGGATCTCAAAAAAGATACCCCGTTTGAAATCAAACGGGGTCTTATTGGTCGGTGATTTGCCAAGGCGTGATGGGAATCGTTTTTCCCAAGGACTCAGGAGAGGTCGAGCTCCTTCAGCTTGCGGGTGAGGGTGTTGCGCCCCCAACCGAGCAGCCGTGCCGCCTCCTGTTTGTGACCATGGGTATGGTCCAGCGCGGTTTCCAGCATGATCCGCTCGAACTGGGGCAGGGCATCGGCCAAGATGTCGGTCTCCCCCAGCGCCAGTTTGGCGGCGACCCAATCCTGCAGCTGCTGCTGCCAGCCGCCAGACAGGGCCGGCTGACCCGGTTCGGCGGTGCTGGTGATGGGGGTCAGCAGCTCGGTGGGAAGATCGCTCACCAGCACCTCCTGGCCCGAGGCCATCACGGTGAGCCAGCGGCAGACATTTTCCAGCTGGCGCACGTTGCCCGGCCAGGGCAGGCGGCTGATGTAGGCCTGGGTATCCGGATGCAGGCTCTTGGCTTCCACGTTCAGCTCCTTGGCCGCCCGCAGCAGGAAGTGCTGGGCCAGCTGGGGAATGTCCTCACGGCGCTCCTTGAGGGCGGGAATGTGGATCCGGATGACATTGAGGCGGTGGAACAGGTCTTCCCGAAACTCACCGTCGGCCACCCGCTTCTCCAGATTTTGGTGGGTGGCGGCGATGATCCGCACATCCACCTGCACCGGCTGATGGCCACCGACCCGGTAGAACTGGCCGTCGGCCAGTACCCGCAGCAGCCGGGTCTGCACATCCAGCGGCATGTCGCCGATCTCGTCGAGAAACAGGGTGCCGCCGTCGGCCTGTTCGAAGCGGCCGTGGCGAATGTTGTTGGCGCCGGTGAAGGCCCCTTTCTCATGGCCGAACAGTTCCGATTCGATGAGATCTTTCGGGATGGCGGCCATGTTGAGGGCGATGAAGTTCTTGTGGGCGCGCGGGCTGTGCTTGTGTAGGGCGTGGGCGACCAGCTCCTTGCCGGTGCCGCTCTGGCCGTTGATCAGCACCGAGATGCTGGAGCGTGACAGCCGGCCGATGGCGCGGAACACCTCCTGCATGGCCGGTGCCTCGCCGATGATCTCCGGGCTGCTGGCCGGATCCTGCTGGCGAGCCTTGCGTTTGGTGCGCTGCTCCTTGAGGTGATTCTCGGCGCGGCGCACCAGGGTGACCGCCTCGTCGATGTCGAACGGCTTGGGCAGGTATTCGAAGGCACCGCGCTGGTAGGCATTGACCGCGCTGTCGAGATCCGAGTGGGCGGTCATGATGATGATGGGCAGGTCGGCCTGGCGGCGATGGATCTGCTCAAGCAGGCTGAGGCCGTCGATACCGGGCATGCGGATATCGGAGAGGATCACGTCCGGCGAGCGCATTTCCAGCGAGCTCAGCAGCGCCTCGCCATCGGCGAAGCTCTCGCACTCGAAACCTTCACTGCCGAGGGTGCGCTCCAGCACCCAGCGGATAGAACTGTCGTCATCGACGATCCACACTTTTGCTGTCATGACGTTCCCTTATTTGCGAAGCGGTAGAAAGATGGTGAATTCGGTGTGGCCGGGCCAGCTGATGCAGTCGATCCGCCCCTTGTGCTGGTCGATCAGGTTCTGGGCGATGGAGAGGCCGAGTCCGGTGCCCCCCTCCTTGCCGGTGATCATCGGATAGAAGAGGGTGTCGCGGATGGCATCCGGGATGCCGGGGCCGTTGTCGATGATCTTGATCTCGGCCGCCAGCCGGTAGCGCTGGCCGTGGATGGTGATCTGGAACGCGGTGCGGGTCTTGATGCGGATGAGGCCGGTCTGCTCGCCGATGGCCTCGGCGGCGTTGCGTACCATGTTGAGGAAGGCCTGCTGCAGCTGGTCCGGTTCCATTTCGAACTCAGGGATGCTGGGATCGTAATCCCGCTCGATGCGCACCGTCGGCGGCAGCTCCAGCTCTACCAGTCGGCGCACCTGCTCCAGCACGGAGTGCACGTTGTGCATCTGGTGACGACCCGGGCGCTGGGGGCCGAGCAGCCGGTCGACCAGCACCCGCAGCCGGTCGGCCTGTTCGATGATGATGCCGGTGTATTCGCGCAGGGCGGGATCGGGCAGCTCCTTTTGCAGCAACTGGGCCGCGCCGCGCAGACCGCCGAGGGGATTCTTGATCTCGTGGGCCAGGCCGCGCACCAGCTCCTTGGCCGCCTGCTGCTGGGCATGCTGTTGCAGTTCCTGGCTGATCTTCTTCTGCTGGTCGATCTTGCGCAGCTCCACCACCATCAGCCGCTGCTCATGATCGGCCAGCGGGCTGACGCTCATCTCCACCAGTCTGGGCTCCCCTTCTACCACCAGGGTGACTTCGCTGTCGGTGAAGCCTTGTCCCGAGCTGAGGCACTGCTTTAGCCGCTGCAGATCGAGGGAGATATGCTCCAGCAGGTGGGGCAGTTCGATCCCGATTAGCCGGCGCTGACTGAGGGAGAGCAGCTGCTCGGCGGCCGGGTTGACGAATTGTATGCAGAGCCGCTCATCCATCAGGATGACGGCGGTCAGCAAGTTATCGAGCAGTATCTTGGCTTGATCCGGGCGGGTTGGCACAGGTTTCTCCCTAAAACGGTGCTATACACCAGCAATGCACCAATGTGGTGCATTTAGTCTACCCGTATCGAAGCACAGGATCACCCCTTGTTGTTGAGGGGGGTCACTTTGGGTGCAGGATTGATGCTGGCCCGGTGCAGGTAGAAGGTGACTGGCTTGGATTTAGCAAGGATCGTACCGTCTTTGGCGAGCAGCTCGAGCTGGGCCTCATGGGCACCGCGATCGAGGTTTTCGACCCGGATGGCGAGCGAATTTTTAACGATGGGGGCCGCCTTGCCGTCCAGGGTCAGGCGCACATCATACTGGGTCGGTGGTTGCGGGCTGATCTGACCCTGAAACACCACGTTGCCGGTGTTGTCGCGCAGGGTGCTGCCCTGTTCCGGGGAGAGCAGTTCGATCACCAGCTTGGCCGCCTCCTTCTCTTTCTTGGCATCGACGCCGGTCAGGCTGTTGAAGTTGTCAACTTGCACCGAGCGAGGTGAACTGCCGATGAAGGGGGCGACGCGCAGATCGACCTCCTTGGCTTTCTGGCCGGGGGGAGGGGCATCCGTGTAGTGAACGACCCCCTGGCTGTCGGTCCAGGAGTATACCTTGGCAGCCTGGGCGCCGGTGGCGGCCAGCAGCAACAGGCTCAGCATCCATACTGGGTTGGCGTTTTTCATCCATCTCTCCTTGACGGGATTTTGCTTAATCCTATCAGAGAAAAAACCCGCCTGTCGGCGGGTTTGGTCAAGTTCTGAACTGGCTTCCGGATTAAACGGAGTAGTACAGTTCAAACTCCAGCGGGTGCGGGGTCATGCGCACGCGGTCAACGTCCTGCTGCTTCAGCTCCAGGTAGGAGTTGATGAAGTCGTCGCTGAATACGCCGCCGCGGGTCAGGAACTCGCGATCCGCATCCAGTGCAGCCAGGGCTTCGTCCAGAGAGCCGGCCACGGTCGGCACTTCGGCAGCTTCTTCCGGCGGCAGGTCATATAGGTTCTTGTCCATGGCATCGCCCGGATGGATCTTGTTGATGATGCCGTCCAGACCGGCCATCAGCTGAGCTGCGAAGGCCAGGTACGGGTTGGCCGCCGGATCCGGGAAGCGTACTTCGATGCGGCGAGCTTTCGGGCTCGGCACCACCGGGATGCGGATGGAGGCAGAGCGGTTGCGGGCAGAGTAGGCCAGCATGACCGGTGCTTCATAACCCGGTACCAGACGCTTGTAGGAGTTGGTGGTCGGGTTGGCGAAGGCGTTGATGGCCTTGGCGTGCTTGATGATGCCGCCGATGTAGTGCAGCGCCATCTCGGACAGACCGCCGTACAGGTCACCGGCGAACAGGTTGACGCCGTTCTTGGCCAGGGACTGGTGGCAGTGCATGCCGGAGCCGTTGTCACCGAACATGGGTTTGGGCATGAAGGTGACGGTCTTGTTGTAGGCGTGGGCCACGTTGTGGATCACGTACTTCAGCACCTGCACTTCATCCGCTTTCAGGGTGAGGGTGTTGAAACGGGTCGCGATCTCGTTCTGACCGGCAGTCGCCACTTCGTGGTGGTGAGCTTCAACGACCTGGCCCATCTCTTCCAGCACCAGACACATGGCGGCACGGATGTCCTGAGAGGAGTCAACCGGTGCAACCGGGAAGTAGCCACCCTTGACGAAAGGACGGTGACCCTTGTTGCCGTGCTCGTAATCGGTACCGGAGTTCCAGGCGGCTTCTTCGGATTCGATCTTCACGAAGCTGTGGCCCATGGTGTTCGAGAAGGTGATGTTGTCGAACATGAAGAATTCCGGCTCCGGCCCGAACAGCACTGTGTCGGCGATGCCGCTGGACTTCAGGAAGTCTTCGGCACGCTTGGCGATGGAGCGCGGATCGCGGTCGTAGCCCTGCATGGTGGCCGGTTCCAGCACGTCACAGACGATGTTCAGGGTGGTCTCTTCGGTGAACGGATCCAGTTTGGCGGAGGCCGCATCCGGCATCAGCACCATGTCTGATTCGTTGATGCCCTTCCAGCCGCCGATGGAAGAGCCATCGAACATCTTGCCGTCTTCGAAGAAATCTTCGTCAACCTGATGGGAAGGGATGGATACGTGCTGCTCTTTACCCTTGGTGTCGGTAAAGCGCAGGTCGACAAACTTGACTTCGTGTTCCTGGATCAGGGCCAAAACGTTCTGGGCTGACATGCTAAGTAACCTCCGGTGTTAAAACTCTTAGGGTGAATGCGTCATCACATTCACATAAGCCAGTATCGTGCCAAGTTTGTGACAGCTTGATTTCAGGGCATTTGGGGCTATCAGCCAGCCCTGAGACCCGCTATCTCAGCGCGTTACGCCTCAAAGTAGTGCATCCATGGATCGTTTTGGTGCACTAAAATGGTGCGCGTTATACGGTCAGCCCCCATCTAAGCAGGCTTTGATCGGAAGGTCTATGATCCTGATCCCCTGTTGTGCGCGAATGTACTGCAATTCTGCTAGGCAGATCACAAAGGCGAGAGTACAATTAGCGCCCAATTTTACCCGGTGATTGAGGCGAGAATGTTAGAGAATTTACGCAATATTGCGATTATTGCGCACGTTGACCACGGCAAAACGACTCTGGTTGATAAGCTGCTGCAGCAGTCCGGCACCCTGGACCGCTCCACGGAAGGCCAGGAACGGATCATGGACTCCAATGATCTGGAACGGGAACGTGGCATCACCATTCTCGCCAAGAACACTGCGATCCGCTGGAACGACTACCGCATCAACATCGTTGATACCCCGGGTCACGCCGACTTCGGTGGTGAGGTAGAGCGCGTACTGTCCATGGTTGACTCCGTGCTGCTGCTGGTTGACGCCGTTGACGGCCCGATGCCGCAAACCCGTTTCGTGACCCAGAAGGCATTCGCCCAGGGTCTGAAGCCGATCGTGGTCATCAACAAGATCGACCGTCCGGGTGCTCGTCCTGACTGGGTAATGGATCAGGTATTCGATCTGTTTGACAACCTGGGTGCCACCGACGAACAGCTGGACTTCAAAGTTGTTTACGCCTCTGCACTGAACGGTTGGGCCACCATGGATCAGGACGTTGAGTCCGATAACATGGAACCCCTGTTCCAGGCCATCGTCGACAACGTGGAAGCGCCCAAGGCTGATGCCGACGGTGGTTTCCAGATGCAGATCTCCCAGCTGGACTACAACTCCTATGTTGGCGTCATCGGTATCGGCCGCATCACCCGTGGTCGCGTCAAGACCAACCAGCAGGTCACCATCGTCGGTGCCGACGGCAAGTCCCGTACCGGCAAGGTCGGTCAGGTGCTGGGTTATCTGGGTCTGTCCCGTACCGAAGTGGCCGATGCGCAAGCTGGCGACATCATCGCCATCACCGGTCTGGGCGAGCTGAAGATCTCCGACACCATCTGTGACAACGGCGCCGTTGAAGCGCTGCCGCCGCTCTCCGTTGACGAGCCGACCGTGAACATGACCTTCCAGGTCAACACCTCACCGTTCGCCGGCAAAGAGGGCAAGTTCGTGACCTCCCGCAACATCCTGGAGCGTCTGAACCAGGAGCTGGTCCACAACGTGGCCCTGCGCGTGGAAGAGACCGATGATCCGGACAAGTTCCGTGTCTCCGGCCGTGGTGAACTGCACCTGTCCATCCTGATCGAAAACATGCGTCGCGAAGGTTACGAGCTGGCGGTATCCCGTCCGGAAGTTATCCTGCGCACCGTAGACGGCGTTCTGCAAGAACCGTTCGAAACCGTAACCGTGGACGTGGAAGAAGCGCACCAGGGTTCCGTGATGGAGCAACTCGGCCTGCGCAAGGGCGAGATGACCAACATGACTCCGGATGGCAAAGGCCGTGTTCGCCTTGACTTCATGATCCCGAGCCGTGGCCTGATCGGCTTCCAGACCGAGTTCATGACCCTGACTTCCGGTACCGGTCTGCTGTACCACACCTTCGACCACTACGGTCCGCACAAGGGTGGCAGCATCGGCGAGCGTCAGAACGGCGTGCTGATCTCCAACGCTACCGGCAAGGCGCTGACCTATGCCCTGTTCGGTCTGCAAGACCGCGGTCGTCTGTTCATCGGTCACGCGACCGAAGTGTACGAAGGCCAGGTGATCGGTATTCACTCCCGTTCCAACGACCTGACCGTGAACTGCCTGAAGGGCAAGCAGCTGACCAACATGCGTGCCTCCGGTACCGACGAAGCCCAGGTGCTGACTCCGCCGATCCGCATGTCGCTGGAACAGGCTCTGGAGTTCATCGACAACGACGAACTGGTTGAAGTCACTCCGAAGAGCATCCGTATCCGCAAGAAACTGCTGACCGAGATGGATCGCAAGCGCGCCGGTCGTGCTTGATATCTGTTCATCGACAGACAGAGAGAGGCCTTCGGGCCTCTTTTTTTATGCCTGCTCGTCGCGGGCAGGCGGTTGCAGGTGCCGGTGCGAGTCGCATCCGGCCGCCCCATGGGTGGTCAAATGACCATGCTATCTGACACAATGTCTGCACTATGAAGACGTTGGGAGCGACAATGCAGCAGAAATTCGGCGGCCGTCTTGGCCATGCCCTCTCTTTTTTACGCCACGATGGCGGCCACTTCGCCCAGTTCGTCTGGGGCCGTTTCCAGCAGGACAGGCTGACGGTCACCGCCGGCTATCTGGCCTATGTGACCCTGCTCTCCCTGGTGCCTATGATCGCCGTGGTATTCGGCATGATGTCGGCCTTTCCGGTGTTTCAGAGCCTGAAGCAGGCGATGGAGCAGTTCGTCTATCACAACTTCGTGCCCACCGCCGGCGAGATGCTCAAGGAGTACATCGACGGCTTCGTGGCGAACGCCACCAACACCACGGCAGTCGGCATCGGCGCCCTGATCGTGGTGGCGCTGATGCTGATATCGGCCATCGACAAGAACCTCAACTACATCTGGCGTTCCACCCAGAGCCGGCCGCTGGCCCAGGCATTCGCCATGTACTGGATGATCCTGACGCTGGGGCCCGTGCTTATCGGGGCCAGCATCGCCATCTCCTCCTACATTTTTTCGCTGCGGCTGTTCGGGGCCGAGAGCCTGTTCGGCATCGGCTATCTGTTGCTGCGCGGCCTGCCGTTCCTGTTCTCGGTACTGACTTTCCTGCTGGTCTATACCGTGGTGCCCAACTGCAAGGTGCGGCTGATGCACGCCTTCATCGGGGCCCTGGTGGCGGCCACCCTGTTCGAGCTGGCCAAGCGCGGCTTTGCCATCTACATCACCAACTTTCCCTCCTATCAGGCCATCTATGGCGCCCTGGCGACCATCCCCATCCTGTTTGTCTGGGTCTACCTGAGCTGGCTGGTGGTCTTGCTTGGCGCGGAAACCACTGCCTGCCTCGGCGAATATGAGCGACCTGCCTCAGAAGAGCTGGCTTGAACCTTGTTGTTGGCATTGGCGACCATGCTGTTTGTCTGGGCCTATGTGCTGAGCTGGCTGGTGGTCTTGCTTGGCGCGGAAACCACCGCCTGCCTCGGCGAATATGAACGACCGGGCGCCGATGAGTTGGCCTGATCCGGTCCCTTGCTGTTAGCATCGACGACCGCCCCCGTCAGCAGATGGGGGCGGTCGTTCCGTTTTGAGAGGAGAGGGATGTGATTGCACTGATTCAGCGGGTCAGCGAGGCCAGCGTAACGGTAGAGGGCGAGGTGACCGGGGCTATCGGCCAGGGGCTGCTGGTGCTGCTCGGGGTGGAGCAGGGGGATGACGAGGCCAAGGCCGACAAGCTGCTGCACAAGGTGAGCGGTTACCGCATCTTCTCCGATGAGAATGGCAAGATGAACCTCAACGTGAGTCAGGCGGGTGGCAGCCTGCTGGTGGTCTCCCAGTTCACCCTGGCGGCGGATACCAACAAGGGGATGAGGCCCAGCTTCTCCGGCGGCGCCCATCCGGTCGAGGCCGAGCGGCTGTATGACTACTTCGTGGCGCAGGCAACCGCCAGCGGCATACCGACCGCCACCGGCCGCTTCGCCGCCGACATGAAGGTGGCGCTGGTCAATGACGGCCCGGTCACCTTCTGGCTACAGGTCTGACGCCAGCTCGTAGCGGGGGGCCGTGTGCAGCAGGACGTTGCGCAGCCCCGGCACCGGGTAGGGGGTGGTGGGGCCGACCCACTGCTCCAGCAGCATGAGCACCCGGGTCAGCTCGAGGCGGGTGCGCGGCAGCAGGTTGATGATGAGCTCGCCGTTCAGGCGGGGGGCCAGCGCCTGATAGATCCGCTCCTGGAACAGCAGCGGCGGATTGCCGTCCTGGCTGAACAGGTCGAGCAGAATGAGGTCGTACTGCGCCTCGCTCTGCTCCAGAAAGGCGAGGGCATCGGCCTGATGCAGGGTTGGCGGTCGCTGCGGGTGGTGGTCGGGCTGAAAGAACAGCTGATAGAGGGTGATCACCTCTTCATCGAGGTCGACGCACTCGTGACGGGCATCGGGCCAGCGCTGGTGCAGATGGCGGGTGAGATCGCCGCCCCCCAGCCCCAGTTCGAGAATGCTGCCGGCCTGTTCGGGCAGCAGACAGGCGATCACCTGCTGGTGCGGCAGGCAGAGGGTGGCGGGCTCGTCCAGGGACATGGCCGACTGCACCACGCCGTCGATCTCCAGCCAGCGATGATGGGCATTTTCCTGTACGGTGAGCCGGCGCTGGGGCTTGGCGCTGAGGTGCAATAAGTGGTCGGCTTGGTACGCTTGCAGATTGAAGTCCATGAATTTGCACGGCAAGATGGTTTTCGACCAGTGTAACTCAAGGATGGAACTATGTACCGGGTGGTCACCCCCCAGACGGCAGCCGAGCTGGACTCTTACTACCAGTTACGCTGGGAACTGCTGCGTAAACCCTTCAATCTGCCTGTCGGTTCCGAGCGGGATGAATACGATACCGTCGCCATTCACCGGCTGATGCTGGCCCCCGACGGCACGCCCATCGCGGTGGGGCGGCTGTTTGTCGGCGGTGACGAGGCCCAGATCCGCTTCATGGCGCTGCGCCCCGAATTTCGCGGTCAGGGGCTGGGTGCCCGCATGGTGGAAGATCTCGAACAGCTGGCCCGCAGCGAGAAGGTGAAGCGGCTGGTGATGAATGCTCGCCAGGAGGCGGTGGAGTTCTATCGCAAGTGCGGCTTCCTGGAGGTGGGGGAAGGCCCTGTCTCCTTCGGCCGCATTCCGCACCGCCAGATGATCAAGTCCCTGAGTCCGCTGCAGACCATCCAGTACCGGTCGGAGTGGTGCCAGGATCTCACTACCCGCTGGTCGCGCGGCATTCCCATCAGCGAGAAGATGGGGGTGCACATCACCCACTACGACGGCCAGACTTTCCACCTCAAGGCCAATCTGGCGGCCAATCTCAACGTGCACGACACCATGTTCGCCGGCAGCATCTACAGCCAATGCGTGCTGGCGGGCTGGGGCCTGATCTGGCTGCAACTCAAGGAGGCGGGGCTGGTAGGGGATACGGTGCTGGCGGAGGGCAACATCAAGTACTACCGGCCGGTCAAGGAGGAGCCGGAGGCGCGGGTGGCGCGCGAAGGCATGCCCGCCGTGCTCGAGCCGCTCAAGGCCGGAGACTCCGCCAAGTTCAGCCTCAAGATCAAGCTGTTCAGCGGCGACAAGCTGGCGGCCGAGTTCCTCGGTCACTACGTGGTGCAGCCGGTGAAGCGGCCGGGCCAGTAGCTGCGCGCTGGTTCCCATCAAGCAACAAGGCCTCATCGCGAGGCCTTGTTGTTTTCTGTCGGCTAGCCGTTGGCCGCCTGTGCGGCCGGGGCCTTCGGCGCCGGTCGCCAGAGCGGGCTGCTGTTGCCCTGGGGCGGGTAGCGCACGCCGGTCTCCCAGCTGCAGCCGTCCGGTTTTTGCTGGAAGCCCCAGCTGAGGGTCGGCTCGGCGAGCGGCCCGCGCCACTGGCCGAGCAGCTCGGCGCAGTGCTGGCCGTTGAGGACGCCCAGATCCAGCTGCCACTGTTCATTGATCAGATCGACGCTGCCCTGCACCCCCAGCAGGTGGGTGATGGTGGAGGCGCCGGCCTGCTCGATCTTCAGCTGGCCCTGCGCCACCTTGCCCTGCAGTTTGATGCGATAGAAGGGAGTGTCACCCTCCTGCATCGCCTGCCAGAGCTCGGCCGGGCTGAGGGTCGGTGCCGCCGCCTGCTTGAACCACTGATCCAGCAGCGGGTCTATCTTCACCTTGTCCCAGAACGGCTCGGTGGCATCGAGCGCAATGTTTCCCTGCAGGGAGCTGCGCCAGGCGCCCGGAGTGCCGCCGTGCAGCGCCTGCAGATCGGCGCTCAGATCCATCTTGCCGGCGAAGGAGACGGGGGAGTGGAGGATCTTGCCCCACTGCACCAGATCCAGTTTCTCGCCCTTGAACTGCAACCGGCTGGTCTGGCCCGGCTCGCGTCCCCACTGGCCGCTCAGGCTGAGGCTGCCCTCATCCGGCAGTGAGCTGGTGAGCTTGTTGAGCTGCCAGGAGCCGGCCGTCAGTTCGCCATCCAGCTCGCCGTTGCGGGCGCTGAGGCCGTCCCACACCAGTTCGAACCAGGCGCTCTCGAGCCGGGCCCGGCCCAGCAGCGGCCCCGGCTGATTGCCGCGCAGGCTGAGATCGGTGAGATAGAACTGCCAGCCGGTCAGCGACAGGGGCAGGGTATCGTCGAAGGAGAGCACCTTGAGCTTGTCGAAGGCCAGCTTGCGGATGTCGATCTGTTGCGGTCGCCAGCTCTGCCAATCCTGCCACCACCCTTCCGGCAGGCTGATGTCCATGCCGCTCAGCGCCATGTCCTTGAGGGTCAGCTTCTGCTGCAGGGGGTCGAGGGAGAGCTCCAGGTTGAACTCCCCTTCATAGGCCTTGCCCTGCAACTCGGCATCCAGCTGCTGGGGCGAGAAGGCGACCTTGCCCTGGATGGATTCCAGCTGGAACAGGCCACGGCCGAGATCGCCGAGGGTCCCCGAGAAGTAGCCGCTGGGCGTGCTGCCGGCTTGCCAGTTGAAGGCGGTCAGCTGGCCGTTGAGGTTGTTGAGGGCCAGCTCCTGCTCGATGTCGTTGAAGCTGAGATCCCGGATCTGGCCGAGATCCAGGCTGACCTGGCGCAGGGGGGATTCGGCTTTGGCAAGGGTGCCCCACTCGATGCGCATGCCCTGAGTCTTGAGGTTGTTCAGCCGCAGGCTGCGGGCGGGCCAGTCCAGCACCATGCCGGTTTCGAGCAGACCGTCGAACAGGTTGGCGGTCAGCTTGTCGGTACTCAGCACCTGACCTTCCAGCCGGCCGGCCAGATTGAGGCGGGAGAGGGCCCAGGCCGGGGTCGCCAGCTCATTGATGTTGAGGGTCAGGTTGGCCTGGGGCGGGCGCACCGGATTGAGCAGCTGCCAGTCGCTCAGGGTGGCGTTGAGGCCGCGCAGGGTCAGCCCGTCGCTCTCCAGGCTGAGCCGGTCTATGGTGCTGTCGGCGATGGTGAGGGAGTGCACCGGCAGGCTCGGCAGCTGGTTGGGCAGCGGCAGCTTGATGGCCGGGCGGATGAGATCGAGATGGGCGATGCGCACATCGCGGCTCAGCCAGTCGATGCTCTCTATCTCGAGATAAATCTTGTCGAGGGTCACTGCGTTGCCGTAACTCACCTGCTCTGCCAGCAGGGTGTAGGGGTGAAGCGGGTTGAACACCAGCCGGCCTATGGTGACAGGCACGCCGGTCTGCTGGCTGAGCCAGCTGGCGATGGGTCCCTTGGCACGCTCGGCGTCGAACAGGCCGAGCCCGACCCAGACAAAGAGCAACAGGAAGGCAAGGGTGTAGAGCAGGCCGCGCAGCCAAGAATTCATAAGCGCTTTCCTCCTGTATTGGTTGAGTGATCAGGCGTTGGCAGCGTGATCCCGCAGGTCAGGCATTGGAGTAGTGATCCCGCAGGCCGAGCCAGCGCCGTATCAAGGGCTCGACATGGCTCGGGTGGCGGTCCATCAGGCAATGTGACCCTCTTCTGCATCTGCCTTGGTCAAGCATTGGAATAGTGATCCCGCAGGCCGAGCCAGCGCCGTATCAAGGGTTCGACATGGCTCGGGTGGCGGTCCATCAGGAAGCGCGCCATCTTCTGCACCTGCGGGATGAGCGATTGGTCGCGTACCAGATCGGCGATCTTGAGGTCAGCCAGGCCGGTCTGGCGGGTGCCGAGCAGCTCGCCCGGGCCGCGCAGCTCCAGATCCCGCTGGGCGATGAGGAAGCCGTCGTTGGTCTCCCGCAGCACCCCGAGCCGGCTCTGGGCCGTCTTGGACAAGGGGGCATGATAGAGCAGCACGCAGTGGGAGGCCACCGAGCCACGCCCGACCCGGCCGCGCAGCTGGTGCAGCTGCGCCAGCCCCAGTCGCTCCGGGTTTTCGATGATCATCAGGCTGGCGTTGGGCACGTCCACCCCCACCTCGATGACGGTGGTGGCGACCAGCAGTTGCAGTATGCCCGCCTTGAACTCCTCCATCACCCGCTGTTTCTCGACCGGCCGCATCCGGCCGTGCACCAGCCCGATGTGCAGGCCGGGCAGCAGGTTCTGCAGCTCGGTGGCGGTGTCCTCGGCGGCCTGGCACTCCAGCACCTCCGACTCCTCGATCAGGGTGCAGACCCAGTAGGCCTGCTTGCCCTCCTCACAGGCCAGTCTGACCCGTTCGATCACGTCCTGGCGGCGGCTGTCCGGCAGCGCCACCGTGGTGATAGGGGTGCGGCCCGGTGGCAGCTCGTCGATGATGGAAGTATCGAGGTCGGCATAGGCGGTCATCGCCAGAGTACGGGGGATGGGAGTGGCGGTCATGATCAGCTGATGGGGATGCACCCCTTCCCGCTCCCCTTTTTCCCGCAGGGCGAGCCGCTGATGCACGCCGAATCTGTGCTGTTCATCGATGATGACCAGGGCGAGGCGCTGGAACACCACCTGCTCCTGGAAGATGGCGTGGGTACCCACCACCATCTTGACGCTGCCATCGGCGATGGCGGCCAGCGCTTCTTCTCGTGCCTTGCCCTTCTGCTTGCCCGCCAGCCAGCCGACCCCGATGCCGAGCGGTTCCAGCCACTTGGCGAAGTTGATGGCGTGCTGTTCGGCCAGCAGCTCGGTCGGCGCCATCAGCCCCACCTGGCAGCCGTTGCCGATGGCCTGCAGGGCGGCCAGCGCCGCGACCAGCGTCTTGCCTGAGCCCACGTCCCCCTGCACCAGCCGCATCATGGGGTGGCTCTGCTGCAGATCCCGGCCGATCTCCGCCACCACCCGGTTCTGGGCGCCGGTGGGGGTGAACGGCAGGGCGCCGAGCAGCTGTTCGACCAGCGCCGGGGCCGGCTTGAGGGCGCGGGCCAGTTGGGTTTGTGCCTGGGCCCGTACCTTCAAGACAGAGAGGTTGTGGGCCAGCAGCTCCTCCAGCACCAGCCGCTGCTGGGCCGGGTGCTGGCCGCTCTCGAGCAGGGCCAGCGCCACCGAGGGGGGCGGACGGTGCAGCAGCTTCAGGGCCGCGGCCAGATCGATCTGCTGGGGATAGAGGCCGGCGGGCAGCAGCTCCTCTACCCCGTAGAGGTCGAGCTGGGCCAGCGCCTGATCGGTGAGGCTGCGCAGGGTGAGCTGGCGCAGCCCTTCGGTGGTCGGGTAGACGGGGGTGAGCGCCTCTTCGGTCTGGCCGGCCTGCTCCTCGCCGAGCAGCTTGTACTCGGGGTGGGCCATCTCCAGCCCGTACTTGCCGGGGCGCACCTCGCCGAAGCAGCGCATCAGCCGGCCCGGGCTCAGGCTGTTCTTCTGGGCGGCGGTGAAGTTGAAGAAGCGCAGGGTGAGGGTGCCGGTGCCGTCGCTGATGCGGCAGACCAGCATGCGGCGGCGCCCCATCACCAGCTGAGTGTCCTGGATCTCCCCTTCGACGGCGCCGTGCAGGCCGGGCGGCAGATCGCCGATGGGCCACACCTGGGTGCGGTCCTCGTAGCGCAGGGGGAGGTGGAACAGCAGATCCTGCACCGTGGCCAGCCCCAGCCGCTCGAGCTTTTCCTGCATCTTGCTGCCGACGCCCTTGAGGCTGTCGAGGGAGATTTTATCCAATTTCATCAATTAGATGCCCGAAAACACTGTAAATATGTCCAGATGATAGGGTTTATTGCTGTCTCGACGCAAGCCGCGTCGTACGGTTGGGGCTCGGCTGGTGGGGAGCGGAGCCCCCAATGACAAGGGCCTGCCGATGTGCGGCAGGCCCTTGTGAGGATCCCTGAGGGTG
The DNA here is from genome assembly GCF_027706125.1 of Aeromonas sp. Y318-1. Lineage (NCBI taxonomy): Bacteria > Pseudomonadati > Pseudomonadota > Gammaproteobacteria > Aeromonadales > Aeromonadaceae > Aeromonas > Aeromonas sp. Y318-1. Next base: position 37,795 of record NZ_JAPDCM010000013.1, on the reverse strand, counting down.
CGATGCGTCCCGGTCAGATGATGCGCTTGAGCAGGATGTGGGCTTTGACCCTGTGGATCCGGGCCAGCAGCTTGCGTACCTGATCCGGGTAGTCCTGGATCTGCTCGATCTGATCGAAGTGGCTGATGCGCTTGGTGTTGGCCAGGATGTTCTCGCGCTCGGCGTTGAACTGGGGCCGCAGCAGGTGACGGCGATCGTAGACCAGCAGACCGTTCTCCAGATCCAGCGCCCAGGCGCGGGGATTGAGGTTGTTGCCGGTGAGCAGGGCCCACTCGTCATCCACGAAGATCCCCTTGAGGTGGTAGGAGTTGCGCTCGCAGCACCAGAGCATCAGGTTGAGACGGCCGGCATCGATGTGATGCTGGTTGCGCTCGGCGAACTTGCGCAGGTTGGTCTCGTACAGATAGGGCAGACCGCCGATGGTGGAGAATTTCTCCTCCGGCGGAATGAAGAAGTCGTTGGCGGTCTTGTCGCCCACCACGATCGTCACCTTGCAGCCGCGCTTGAGCAGGGCCTCGATATCCTTGTTCAACTCCTTGGGCGGGTTGAAGTAGGGGGTGCAGATGAAGATCTCCCGCTCGGTGGCCCGCACCAGGGTACGGATCATCTTGTTGAGCTGGTTGCCACGCTTGCCCAGGCCGCTCATCGGGGTGATGGCCACCTCCTGGCTGTTGACCGGCATGGTGTCGAAGCGGTACTGACCGAGGCGCAGGTTGTGCTTGAAGCGGCGGATCGGCCCCTTCAGCTGCTTGGCGCTGGGGATGTCGGTGCGATCCAGCCGCTGCACCGCCTCGCTGCGCAGGAACAGGTCATCCACGTAGTTGACCATGCTGCGGGTCAGCTCCGGGCTGGTGATCTGGTGATAGCGGTCGAAACGGTAGCGATCCTGCTGGTGCAGGTAGATGTCGTTGAGACTGGCACCGGAGTAGAGCAGGGTGTCATCGAAGATGAAGCCCTTGAGGTGCAGCACCCCGAGCAGTTCACGCCCCTTCACCGGCACGCCGTAGATGGCGATCTGGTGCTCGTGGCGAGCGGCCATCTCCTGATACATCAGGTGGTTGCCGCCTTGCTTGCCCTTGCCGATCAGGCCGCGCTGGGCACGGTGGAAGTCGACGAACACCTTGACGTCGAGGGCCGGGTTGCGCTGCTTGGCGGCGTAGAGGGCGGAGAGGATCTCCCGTCCCGCCTCGTCATCCTGCAGATAGAGAGCCACCAGATAGATACGCTGACGCGCGCTGGCGATGAGCGAGAGGATCCGGCTCTTGAAGTCCTTGGCGCTGTTGAGCACTTCAAACTGGTCTGCGGCGACGGCGATCTGGGGCAGGCGCGCCAGCAGCTGTCGATAATGTGCCGATGAATGCATAGAGAAACCTGAAATCACTGCGTTAAGCGTTCCACTCGGAGCGATGGATAGGCGATTCTAGCAATCTCGCCCTGTTAGCCAAAGAAAGAATCGTCATAAAGATGAAAAAGGCCTCACATTGGAGGCCTTTTTCCGCACGGTTGCGATCAGAGGAAGCTGTAGATGATCATCGCCATCACGCCGCCGGTGGTGCCGATGATGGTCTCCATCACGGTCCAGGTCTGCAGGGTCTGCTTCTCGGTGAGGCCGAGGTAGCGGTTGGCCAGCCAGAAACCGGAGTCATTGACGTGGGAGAGCACGATGGCCCCGCCGCCGATGGCGATGGTGACCGCCGCCAGCTGGGCGCCGTTCAGGCCGAGCGGTTCCAGCATCGGCAGCACCAGACCGCAGGCGGTCAGCATGGCGACGGTGGCGGAACCCTGAATGACCCGCACCGCGGCCGCCAGAATGAAGGCCAGCGCGACGATGGGCAGGCCGGAGTCCGCCAGCATGTTGCCAAGGGCGGCACCCACGCCGGAATCCACCAGGATCTGCTTGAACACGCCACCGGCACCGGTCACCAGGATGATGACGCCGGCCGGCTGGATGGCGCTGTTGCAGACGTTCATCACTTCGTCACGGGACATGCCGCGACGGATCCCCAGCAGGTAGAAGGCGGCCAGACAGGCGACCATGATGGCGGTGAAGGGGTGGCCGATGAACTCCAGCCCGCCGTGCAGGGGCGTGCCGGCCTCGACGAAGCGGCCAACGATGGTCTTGAGACCGATCAGCAGCAGCGGCAGACCTATCAGGCCCATGGCCAGCCCGAAGGAGGGCAGGTTCTGGCCGTCGTCGTGGGCGCTGCTCTGGGCGTCGGCCGGCAGCGGCACGTCCACCACCTTGCTGATCAGCTCGCCAAACAGCGGGCCGGCCAGGATCAGGGCCGGAACGGCGGCGATCAGGCCGAACAGGATCATGTAGCCGAAGTCGGCACCCAGCTGGGACGCCACCAGGATCGGGCCCGGCGCCGGGATCAGGAAGGCCTGGCAGGTGGCGATGCCCGCCAGCAGGGCGATGCCGATCTTCACCACGCTGCCGCCGCCACGGCGGACGATGGCGAAGGCGACGCCGATCAGCAGTACCACGGCCACGTCGAAGAACAGTGGCAGTGCGCAGACGAAGCCGGTCAGCGCCATGGCCCAGTTGGCGCGCTTGACGCCGAACTTGCCGAGCAGGGTGTGGGCCACCCGGTCGAGGGCGCCGGTGACTTCCATCACCTTGCCGAACATGGCGCCCAGTGCCACCACCACGGCGACGAAACCGAGGGTGCCGCCCATCCCCTTCTGGATGGTGGCGGCGATGTCGGCCGGGTTCATGCCGGCGGCGAGCCCCGCCACCATGGAGACCAGGATGAGGGAGACGACCGCGTGCAGGCGGGCCTTCATCACCAGAAAGAGCAGCAGCACGATGGAGCCGGCGGCCGTCATGATCAGGGAGAGGTCAGACATTGTTGTGCATTCCTTGTTCCAAGTTCAGTGTCGACACCCTGCCGATCCGTCGGCAGACCATATCTTTATGATTTATTTAGATTTATGGCCAGGGCTCAAACTCGATTGCCCAGGTGACTATGAGTGCGCTCAGTCTGTGGCAGACTTCACAATTCTTGTTGTTACCGGTAACATGTTACCGGTAACGTGCTAAGTTAGAACCCATCGGCAGCACGTTTTTTGAAAAATGAGATAGAGGTCAAACAATGGCGGGTAAGAGCATTATCGTGATGGGTGTATGTGGTAGCGGCAAGTCCTGCGTGGGCCTCAAGGTGGCTAGCGTGCTGGGCGCCAAGTTCATCGACGGTGATGATCTGCACCCCAGGGCCAATATCCAGAAGATGGCCGGTGGCAACCCGCTCAACGACGAGGATCGCGCCCCCTGGCTGGAGCGGATCCGCGACGCGGCCTACAGCCTGGAGCAGAAGAACGAGGTGGGCGTCATCGTCTGCTCGGCCCTCAAGAAGCAGTACCGCGACCAGATCCGTGAAGGCAACGAGTCGGTCAGCTTCCTCTTCCTCGACGGCAGCCAGCCGCTGATCCTCGAGCGGATGCGGGCCCGCAAGGGCCACTTCATGCGCGAAAGCATGGTACAAAGTCAGTTCGATACCCTGGAGCGCCCGGACGGCGAAGCCGGTGTATTCCACATCGATATCGACGGCACCTTCGAACAGGTGGTTGATCGCGCCGTCACAGCATTGGAGCAAGCCCAATGATCCATAAGGTCATTTCCAGCGTCACCGCCCGCATTCGCGAGCGCAGTGCCGTCCGTCGCCAGGCCTTCCTGGCCCGCATCCAGCGTCAGGCCGATCAGGGCAAGACCCGCGCCGCGCTGGCCTGCGGCAACCTGGCCCATGCCGTGGCCGCTTCCAGCTGTGACGAGAAGGGGCGCATCCTTGACATGACCCGTGCCAACGTCGGCATCGTCACCGCCTACAACGACATGCTGAGCGCCCATCAGCCCTATCAGGGCTATCCGGACATCATCAAGGCCGCGCTGGCCGAGCTGGGCCACAGCGCCCAGGTGGCTGGCGGTGTGCCCGCCATGTGCGACGGCGTGACCCAGGGGCAGCCGGGGATGGACATGTCCCTGTTCTCCCGCGATCTGATCGCCCAGGCGACCGCGCTGTCGCTCTCCCACAACACCTTCGATGCCACCCTGCTGCTCGGCATCTGCGACAAGATAGCGCCGGGCCAGATCATGGGGGCGCTCTCCCACGCCCACCTGCCCACCGCCTTCGTGCCGGCCGGCCCGATGGCGAGCGGCATCAGCAACGACGAGAAGGTGAAGGTGCGCCAGCAGTACGCCGCCGGCGAAGTGGGCCGTGACGCCCTGCTGCAGATGGAGTGCGGCGCCTACCACGCGGCGGGCACCTGCACCTTCTACGGCACCGCCAACACCAACCAGCTGGTGTTCGAGGCCATGGGTCTGATGCTGCCCGGCTCCGCCTTCGTCCACCCGCACAGCGAGCTGCGCCGCGCCCTCACCGAGGAGGCGGCCCGCCGCATCAGCGCAATGATCCCGGGTTCCCCGGCCTATCGCCCCCTGAGTGCGGTGATCGACGAGCGCTCGCTGGTCAACGGACTGGTGGCCCTGCTCGCCTCCGGCGGCAGCACCAACCACAGCATCCACATGGTGGCGCTGGCCCGCGCCGCCGGCCTGCACCTGACCTGGGATGACATCAGCGATCTCTCCGACGTGGTGCCGCTGTTGGTGCGCATGTACCCGAACGGCCCGGCCGACGTCAACGCCTTCGAACAGGCGGGCGGTGTGCCCGGCCTGATGCGCCGGCTGGCGCAAGAAGGGCTGATCCACATGGATGCCACTCCGGTGTTTGGCGAGATGCAGGATTACCTCAGCCGTCCGGCACTGGTGGATGGCCAGCTGGTATGGCAGCCGGTGGGCGAGAGCGGTGATGCGAGCGTGTTGTCGCCTTCCGGTAGCTGGTTCCAGGCCACCGGCGGCACCAAGCTGCTGGCGGGCAATCTGGGCCGCGCCGTGGTCAAGGTTTCCGCCGTGGCCCTCGAGTATCGCGTCATCGAGGCGCCGGCGCGGGTCTTCTCCTCCCAGCATGCGGTGGAGGCGGCCTACAAGGCGGGCGATCTCAATCAGGATGCCGTCATCGTGGTGCGCCACAATGGCCCGGCCGCCAACGGCATGCCGGAGCTGCACAAGCTGATGCCGGTGCTCGGCAACCTGCAAAAGGCGGGTTACAAGGTGGCGCTGGTCACCGATGGCCGTCTCTCCGGCGCCTCCGGCAAGATCCCGGCCGCCATCCACGTCACCCCGGAAGCGCTGCACGGCGGGGCCATCGGCCTGCTTGCCGATGGCGACCTGCTGCGGGTGGACGCAGTAAACGGCAGTCTCGACTGCCTGACCGATTTGAGTGGCCGTACCCAGGCCGAGATCGACCTCACTCTGGAACAAGAGGGGTGGGGTCGTGAACTGTTCAGCGTGATGCGTCGCGCGGTATCGAGCGCCGAGTGCGGCGCCACCATCTTTGATTAAGAGCTGACTAAGGAAGAGCTATGCAGAACTGGAAAGTGACCCCGGCCGAGGTGTTTGCCGCCTCCCCGCTGGTACCCGTGATGGTCATCAATGAGCTGGATCAGGCCCTGCCGATGGCCAAGGCGCTGCTGGACGGCGGCATCTCGGTGTTCGAGATCACCCTGCGCACCCCGGTGGCGCTGGAGGCCATCGCCCTCATCGCCAAGGCGATGCCGGACGCCATGGTCGGTGCCGGTACCGTGCTCAACTGCGCGCAGTTTGACGCTGCCGTGGCCGCCGGTGCCCGCTTCGTCATCTCCCCGGGGATGACCCCGGCCCTGCTGGCCCACGCGGCCAACAGCACGGCGCCGCTGATCCCGGGCGTGGCCACCCCGTCCGAGGTGATGCAGGCGCTGGAAGCGGGCTATGACCATCTGAAGTTCTTCCCGGCCGAAGCGAACGGCGGCACCAAGGCGCTCTCCGCCATTGCCGCGCCACTGCCCCAGGTGAAGTTCTGCCCCACCGGCGGCATCGGCCCGAAAAACGTGGCCGACTACCTGGCGCTGAAATGTGTGGCCACCGTCGGCGGCTCCTGGATGCTGCCGGCCGAGGCCGTCAAGAACGGTAACTGGGAAGAGGTAACCCGACTCTCCCGCGAAGCCGTCGCCCTGGTCGCATCCTGATTTGACGCCGGCGTGAGCCGGACCTTCCGTTTGCCAAGCAAGCAGGCCACCCTAGAGTGGCCTGCTCTGTTTTAGCTGCATGGTGGGGATCTGGGCCTCAGCCCAGGCTGTCTCCTTCGTACAGGGAGAAGCCCATGTCGAGCCGGGTGTCGGCCAGCGGCTGGCCGTTGAGGCGGGCCAGCAGCATGGTGGCGGCCGCACGGCCGATCTCCTTGCGCGGCGTGACGATACTGGCCAGCTTGGGGGTCATGGCGTGGCCGATGTCGAGGGCGTTGCTGCCGGCGATGGCGATCTGCTGGGGCACGGGTATCCACTTGGCCTGACACTGCAGCAGGGCGCCCACCGCCAGGTCATCGTTGGTGCAGAACAGGCCGTCCAGATCGGGATAACGCACCAGCGCCTGCTCCAGCAGCTGGCCGCCGAGGGTGAAGCTGGAGGATTGCTCGGTCAGCAGGTGCTGGCCGTTCAGGCCGAAATCCTGCATCGCCTGGTAGTAGCCTTCCATCCGCAGCTGGGTGCGCACGTCGAGCCGCGCGCCGAGATAGACCAGCTTGCGTCGGCCCCGGCGCAGCATCTCTGTTACCATGGCCCGGGCGGCTGCCCGGTGATCCATGCCGACCACCATGTCGATGGGGCTCTGCGGCAGATCCATGGTCTCCACCACCGGGATGCCGGCGGTGGCAATCATCTTGCGGGTGCGCTCGGTGTGCTGGCTGTCGGAGAGGATCAGCCCATCCACGTGATAGGAGAGCAGGGAGGCGACCTGCTCCTCTTCCCGCTCCGGGCTGTAGCCGTAGTGGGCCAGCAGGGTCTGGTAGCCGGCGGGCCGGGTCACCGATTCGATGCCGTGCACCACGGCGGAGAAGACCTGGTTGGAGAGGGAGGGGATCAGGATGCCGATCGCCTTGCTGGTGGCGTTGGAGAGAATGTCCGGCGCCCGGTTGGGGATGTAGCCGAGCTCCTCCACCGCGGCGGCGATCCGCTCGCGGGTGCCCTCGGCCACGGCCTGTGGGTCGCGCAGGTAGCGGCTGACGGTCATCTTGGTGACCCCGGTCAGGTCGGCTATGTCCTGCAGGGTGGGGCGGCGCTTGCGGGTGTCGTTCATCTCGGGATCCGGCAGAAATGTTACAGGTAACATTACCGTTTTTGTTTAACAAAGTCAGCATATGACGCCATCAACAGGGGGAGTCGCGGGATGATCAAGGACAAGTGCTTCGAGGGCGTGCGCTTCGAGCAGCAAGACCTGGAGGGGGAGCAGTTCCAGGGTTGCCGTTTCATCGGCTGCAACTTCTCCTGGCTCGATCTGGCCGAATGCCGCTTCGTCGACTGCAGCTTCTATGACCGGGAGCGCGAGCTGAGCTGTTTGCTGCAGGGCTGCGACCTGCGCGAGGCGAGTTTTCTGCGTTGCGATCTCACCATGGCCGACTGCAGCCAAAGCCAATGTCTGGGGCTGGAGCTGCGCGACTGTCAGGCGCTGGGGATCAACTTTTCCCGCGCCAGCTTTGCCAACCAGATCACCGTCAAGAGCTACTTCTGCGAGGCGCATCTGACCGGCAACAACTTCAGTTACGCCAATTTCGAAGGGTGCCTGCTGGAGCAATGTGAATTGAGCGGCAATCGCTGGCAGGGGGCCAACCTGTTCGGTGCCTCGCTGGCAGGCTCCGATCTCAGCGGATCCGAGTTTGGCCAAATAGACTGGGCCAGCGTCAACCTGCAGGGTTGTGACCTGCGCCAGTGCGATCTGCCGGGGCTGGATCTGCGGCGGGTCAATCTGGACGGGGTGCAGATCAACGAAGATCAGCAGCAGGCCTTGCTGGAGCAGATCGGGCTGATCGTCTTCCCCTGAGCCGGCAGGAAAAGAGGTAAGTTTTCGTCATCTGCCGTCTTGCCCGCTGCCGGCGGCGCTCAAAAAAGCCTGCATGATGCAGGCTTTTCTGGATGGCAGGTTGGCGGTCGGGTGGCGGTGATCAGCGCTTGGCCAGCCACTTGGTGGGGTTGATCGCCTCGCCCTGATAGCGGATCTCGAAGTAGAGGCCGGGTCTGTCCTGGCCACCGCTGTCGCCGACCAGCGCCACCGGTTCACCCTGTTCCACGTTCTGGCCCACCTGGCGCAGCAGCGACTGGTTGTGACCGTAGAGGCTCATGTAGCCGCGGCCGTGATCGATCACCAGCAGCATGCCGAAGCCGTCGAGCCAGTCGGCGTAGACCACCTGGCCCGGTGCCACCGCCTTGACCTGGGTACCTTCACTGGCGCCGATCAGGGTGCCTTTCCACTTCAATTCGGCGGTGCGTGGCGAGCCGTAGGCGATGAGGATAGGGCCCTGCACCGGCCAGCGCAGGCTGCCGTTGGTCTTGAGCCCGCTGTAATAGCCGGCGCTGCTGATCCCCGAACCCCGCTCGGGTTTGCTGCTGGCCACTTCCTCGGTCGGCTGCTGTTGCTGGGCTGCCTTGTTCTGTTGGGCAGCGAGCCGCTGTTGCTCGGCACGGCGCTGCTCTGCCAGCTTGCGCTGCCGCTCCTGCTCTGCCTTCAGCTTGGCGAGGCGTTCCCGCTCGGCCCGTTCGCGCCGTTCCTGTTCTTCCCGCTGGCGGCGCAGCTCTTCCAGCCGGGCCTTCAAGGTTTTTTCCGCCTTGACCAGCTTGCTCAGCTTCTGTTCGTCATCCTGAACCGATTGCTGCAGCTGGTTGCGCACCTTGGCGCGGCTCTGCTGGCTGGCCAGCAGGCTCTGGTGATGTTGCTGCTGTTCGCTCAGCAGGCTTTGCAGCCGGCTTTCGGTCTCTTTGGTAGCCTGCTGGTTTTTGGCCAGTTTGGTGCGGGTGGCCCGCAGCGCCTCGATGGCTTCGATGCGAGCCTTGTTGAGGTAGTCGTAGTAGTCGAGGGAGCGGCTCAGTTTGGCCGGATCCTGCTGATTGAGCAGCAGTTTGAGGTAATCGTGGTTGCCGGCGGTGAAGGCGCTCTCGGCCTGCTTGGCCAGCAACTGCTTCTGATGGCTGGCTTGCTGTTCCAGATCCAGCTTGTCCTGTTGCAGCCCTACCAGTTTCTGCTGGTTCTCTCTGAGCTGCTGCTTGGTCTGCTCGAGCTTGGCGGCGGCGGCCGAGATGGCCTGCTCATCAGCCTTGAGCTGGGTGTTGAGCTTGGCAAGCTCCTGCTTGCTGAGCTTGATGGTCTGCTGCTGTTCCTTGATCTGGGACTGCATGGCACCGAGCTGCTGGTTGGCAGCCCAGGCCGTAGCCGGCCCGAACGACAGACAAAAAAACAGCGCGCCGGCCAACAGGCCGACGCGACTGGTTTTGGTTGAAATAACTTCGCATCCCCGCATGGGGAAGGATTATTTCAGAATCATCAGGGGCTTGCCAGTCATTTCCGGCGGTACCGGCAGACCCATCAGGGTCAGCATGGTGGGGGCCAGATCGGACAATTTGCCGCCTTCAGCCACCTCGGCCTTGCGACCGAAATAGATGAGCGGAACCGGCAGGTTGGTGTGGGCGGTGTGCGCCTGACCGGTCTCTTCGTCCAGCATCTTCTCGGCGTTGCCGTGGTCGGCAGTGATCAGGCACTCGCCACCCACTTCGGCCAGTGCATCGGTGACGCGACCGATGCAGTGGTCAACGGCTTCACACGCTTTGACGGCGGCGTCGAACACGCCGGTGTGGCCGACCATGTCACCGTTCGGGTAGTTGCAGATGATGACGTCGTACTTGCCGCTCTTGATGGCGCCGACCAGCTTGTCGGTCAGCTCTTCGGAGCTCATCTCCGGCTGCAGGTCGTAGGTGGCCACTTTCGGGCTGGCGACGATTTCACGATCTTCGCCAGTGAAGCAGGCCTCTTCGCCGCCGTTGAAGAAGAAGGTGACGTGGGCGTACTTCTCGGTTTCGGAGATGCGCAGCTGGGTCTTGCCCTGCTTGGCCAGCCATTCACCCAGGGTGTTGACCAGCGCGGTCGGCGGGTAGGCACAGGCGGTTTTGATGTCGGCCGCGTACTCGGTCAGCATCACGAAGTTCAGCGCCGGGGTGGCGGTGCGGGCGAAGCCGGTGAAGTCGCTGTCGACGAAGGCGCGGGTGATCTCGCGGGCACGGTCGGCACGGAAGTTCATGAAGATCAGCGCATCGCCATCCTGCATGGGGGCAGCGGCACCGATGCGGGTGGCTTTGACGAATTCGTCGTTCTCGTCGCGAGCATAGGCGGCGGCCAGGGCTTCGCTGGCGCTGTCGGCGGTGAACTCGCCCTTGCCCTGGGTCATCAGGTCATAGGCTTGCTGTACGCGATCCCAGCGGTTGTCGCGGTCCATCGCGTAGTAACGGCCGATCATAGAGGCGAAGCGACCCTTGCCCAGGCGGGCGAACAGGGCATCGAACTGCTCGATGGAGGACTGGGCGGAGCGCGGCGGCACGTCACGACCATCCAGGAAGGCGTGGAAGTAGATCTGCTCGGCGCCACGCTTGGCGGCCATTTCGATCATGCCCATGATGTGCTCTTCGTGGCTGTGCACGCCACCCGGGGACATCAGGCCCATGATGTGCACGGCCTTGCCCTTGGTCACGGCAGCATCGACCGCCTTGGCCAGCTCGACGTTCTGGAAGAAGTCGCCGTCCTGGATGTCTTTGGAGATGCGGGTCAGTTCCTGATAGACGATGCGACCGGCGCCGATGTTGACGTGGCCCACTTCAGAGTTCCCCATCTGACCATCAGGCAGACCCACGTCCAGGCCGGAGCCGGAGATCAGGGTGCTGGTGTAGTCACGGGCGAGACGGTCGAGGTTGGGAGTCTTGGCGGCAGCGACGGCGTTGTGCTCTTGCTTGGTGCTGTAGCCCCAACCGTCCATGATGACCAGAACCAAAGGTTTCTTAGCTGTTGACATAAGGCTATGTCCTCTCGGATAGGAATGAATTGCGGGAAGTGAAACTAGCGTAATATTACTACATCTGCCGAAATAGTCACCTGATAGCCAAGCCCCGTCCGGCGGGGGCCGCACGCTGTTGCCGAGCTGTTTCTTCTTTGTCGCCGGCTTGTCGCACCACTCGACGAATCCTCCCCCTAGCGGGCCGAATGCCACTTTTTATGCCGCCGCTTTCCACCGTCCCCGTCTGGTGGGAGCCCGCTCCCGCTTTGCCGCCAAGATGGCTGATCTTGGCTGGGTCCCCATGTATACTCGGGCACTTGTCTTGGTCCCTGGATAGTAGAAGATGCAAGAGTATTTGGATTTTGCGGCCCGCAACCCGCTGCTGACCGCAGCCTGGTTCGGCCTGGCAGGCACCCTGGTTTACACCACGGTGCGTGCTCGTTTTTCTCCGGTGAAGTCGGTGAACAACCACACCGCAACCCTGCTGATCAACCGTGAAAACGCCACCGTGGTGGACATTCGCAGTCAGGAAGAGTTTGCCAAGGGCCATCTGGCCGGTGCCCAGCACCTGCCGCTCAGCCAGATCCAGAGCAATAATCTGGGCCCGGTTGAAAAGCATAAAGATGCCCCCATCATAGTGGTGTGCGAGTCGGGGATGACCGCTGGTGGCGCGGGTCGCCAATTGAGCAAAGCCGGCTTCAAGCAGGTGTATGTGCTCAACGGTGGCATGGCCCAGTGGCGTGCAGAGAATCTGCCGGTGACCAAAAAACGCTGATTTAAGGGCCTGCGCCCACCTATTTTCATAAAAAGGAATCAAACAAAATGGCTGAAGAGATCAACAACCAGGAAGTACAACCGGAATTCCACATCCAGCGCGTCTACACCAAGGACGTCTCCTTCGAAGCGCCGAATACCCCGCACATCTTCCAGAAAGAGTGGCAGCCGGACGTCAAGCTGGACATGGACACCAAGACCAACATCCTGGCCGACAGCGTCTATGAAGTGGTGCTGACCCTGACCGTGACCTGCAAGCTGGAAACCGAAACTGCCTTCCTGTGTGAAGTTCAGCAAGCCGGTATCTTCACCATCGGCAACCTGCCGGAGCCGCAACTGGCTCACTGCCTGGCTGCCTTCTGCCCGAACATCCTGTTCCCGTATGCCCGCGAAGCGGTGTCCAACCTGGTGAGCAAGGGTTCCTTCCCGCAGCTGAACCTGGCACCGGTGAACTTCGATGCCCTGTTTGCCCAGCACATGGCGCAGGCACAGGCCCAGCAGGCGACTGCGGAAGCCTGATAATGGCCGACCAGATCGCTATCTCGGTCTTGGGGGCGGGGTCTTATGGCTCCGCCCTTGCCATTTCTCTGGCGCGCAACGGTCATCCGACCCTGCTGTGGGGTCACGACCCTGCTCATGTCGCCGAGCTGGAACAAGACCGCTGCAACAAGGCTTTTCTGCCGGATGTCCCTTTTCCTGCCGATCTGCAGCTGACCGCCGATCTGCAACAGGCGGTACAAGCTGCCCCCGTGCTGCTGCTGGTGGTGCCGAGCCATGTGTTCGGCCAGGTACTGGCCCAGGTCAAACCCTTCCTGCGCCCGGATACCCGTATCGCCTGGGCCACCAAGGGGCTGGAGCCGGACAGCGGCCGCCTGCTGCAAGACGTGGCGCGCGAGGTGCTGGGTGACGAGATGCCGCTGGCGGTCATCTCCGGCCCCACCTTCGCCAAGGAGCTGGCCGCCGGTCTGCCTACCGCCATCTCGGTGGCGTCGACCCACGACGACTTCGCCGACGATCTCTCCCTGCTGCTGCACTGCGGCCGTTCGTTCCGGGTCTATACCAATCCGGACTTCATCGGTCTGCAACTGGGCGGGGCGGTCAAGAACGTCATCGCCATCGGTGCCGGTCTTTCCGACGGGCTGGGTTTTGGCGCCAACGCCAGGACCGCGCTCATCACCCGGGGCTTGGTAGAGATGCAGCGCCTGGGCGCCGCGCTCGGGGCCGACGCCAAGACCTTCATGGGGATGGCGGGGCTCGGGGATCTGGTGCTGACCTGCACCGACAACCAGTCGCGCAACCGTCGCTTCGGGCTGGCCCTCGGGGCCGGCAAGGATGTGAACACTGCCATGGCCGAGATCGGTCAGGTGGTGGAAGGCTATCGCAACACCAAGGAAGTGCATCTGCTGGCGGCCCGCTGTGGCGTCGAGATGCCCATCTGCGAGCAGATCTTCAAGGTGTTGTACGAAGGCAAGAATCCGAAAGAGGCGGCCATCGCCCTGCTGTCGCGAGACAAGAAGGACGAGTGATCCGCCCGCTGCAGAATGCAAAAGGCCCCGCCAGCTGGTGGGGCCTTTTCTTTGCCGCATGTCTTTGCGACAAGGGCAGCAAATCAGTAGTAGGAGTGATCGCCGCGCTGGTGCTCGGTGGCATCCTTGACGCCGTTGAGCTCGCCCGGGAATTTCTCCAGCAGCTGCTTCTCGATCCCCTCTTTCAGGGTGTAGTCGACCATGGAGCAACCGTTGCAACCACCGCCAAATTGCAGGATGGCCAGCTTGTCCTCGGTCAGCTCGACCAGGGTGACCTTGCCGCCGTGACCGGCCAGCATGGGGTTCACCTCGGACATCAACACGTACTCGATACGGTCGATCAGCGGAGCATCGTCGGCCACTTTGCGCATCTTGGCGTTCGGGGCTTTCAGGGTGAGCTGGGAGCCCATCTGATCGGTGACGAAATCGATGGTGGCATCCACCAGGAAGGGGGCGCTCAGGGGATCGACCAGGCAGTCGAAGCCGCTGAAGGGCAGGTGTTGATCTTCCGGATCGACCGCGTCGGGTGGGCAATATGATACGCCGCACTCGGCATTCTGGGTTCCCGGATTGACCACAAACACCCGGATATTGGTGCCATCAGGCTGTTTTTCCAGCAGTTTACGGAAATGGGCCTGGGCGGTGTCGGAAATGCTGATCATCACTATCCTCATAAACCTGAGTGTACGACTAGGGTATTCATGATAACTCTCTTGGCAAGGCTTGGGTAGCATGCCGATGGTTACTTGAGATGCTTGAGGGTGCGACAGACGGCCCACACTTCCACCTTTGTGACTCCGCTCTCATGGAGCAAACGGGTGAGATGGCCGGCGGTCGCGCCCGTGGTGACCACATCATCGAGCAGCGCCACGTGCTGGTAGGCGTGGGGCCTGATCTGGAAGGCGCCGCGCAGATTGCGCCGCCGCTGGCCGGCACTGAGCTTGGTCTGCTGCGAGGTTGCCCTGACCCGGCGCAGCAGGCTGTTGTTGCAAGGAATGCCGGTCAGCTCGCTGAGAGCGAGGGCTATCTCTTCCGCCTGATTGAAGCCGCGCCACCACCGGCGCCACCAGTGCAGCGGCACTGGAATGATGGCCTCTGGCGGATCGCTGAGATCCAGATGGTCTGCCAGCAGTCGGGCTAGCAGCGGGGCCAGCAGGATCTGGCCGGAATACTTCAGCCGGGGGATCAGCATGGGGTAGGGTGGCCGGTAGTCACCGATGACCTGCAGCCGCTCCCATAGCGGCGGCCTGCGCTGGCAACGACCGCAGATCGGCAGGCGCTCTTCATGCAATGCCGGCAAGGGAGCGGCACACAAGCGGCAGGTATGCTCAGCCTGCTGCAGGGCCTGTCGGCACCAGCTGCACAGCAAGGGGTCAACATCGCAAGGCTGCTGACAGAGCAGGCAGTTGCCCTGCCAGTCGGCGTGGCGGCCGAGGATCGGGCTTGCTTTGGCGAGCAACCGCTTTAACATGCTGACCCCAACAGAGTGAACAGGATCTGAGTCTAGATGAGCGTGTCGGTTGAGCGGTTTGGTCAGGGGCCCGATCTGGTGCTGTTGCACGGATGGGGAATGAATGGCGCGGTCTGGCATGGCATTGTGCCGGCCCTGGCGTCTCGCTATCGCGTCCATCTGGTGGATCTGCCCGGCTTTGGCAACAGTCCGCTGGCAGGCGAGGTGAAGTACAGTCTGCCCTGGCTGGCCGAAGAGGTGGCAGCCATCCTGCCGGAGCAGTGCCATTTGCTGGGGTGGTCCCTCGGTGGTCTGGTGGCAAGCCAGTTGGCCTTGAGCCATCCCGAGCGACTGCACTCTCTCATCACGGTGGCCAGCTCCCCCTGTTTCATGGCCCGTGACGAATGGCCGGGGATCGCCTCCAAGGTGCTGGCCGGTTTCAACCAGATGCTGGCGGGGGACTTCAAGCAGACCATAGAGCGCTTCCTGGCGATCCAGGCGATGGGTAGCGAACATGCCAGGGATGACATCCGCCAGTTGCGCCACTGGCTGGCGGAGCGGCCCGCTCCTCAGCTGGCCGCGCTGGAGGCCGGACTCGGTTTGCTGGCTGAGGTCGATCTGCGCGATGAGTTGACACCATTGAGCCTGCCTTGGCTGCGAGTCTACGGTCGGCTGGATTCGCTGGTGCCCAAGGCGTCCATCCCTCTGCTGGACGAGCGTTACCCAAGCAGCCGCAGTGTGGTGCTGGAAAAGGCCTCACATGCACCCTTTATTTCCCATCCACAACAGTTCATTGAAATCATTGAACATTTTGTAGGTTGAAAAATAGCCAATTTGCTTCATTAATCCTCTGGCGTGACGGATAATTAATCCAGTGTCAGAGGAGAGTTGTCATGCGTATAGATTCAGCATTGAACAGCGGTGTGCAAGGCTTTCAGCGTGCGGAGCAGATCGCCGACAAGGCGTCCAGCCAGATCGCCCGGCTCAACACCCCGAGCGGTGACAAGGTTCAGCTGCCCGACGAGCTGGTCAATCTCAAGAGTGCCGAGGTACAGGCCGGCGCCTCTGCCAAAGTGATCCAGACCGCCAGCGACATGATGGGAACCCTGATCGACATCCGGGTGTGACATGAACATCAATGTCAGCCTGCCGACCATCATTCCCAACCAGCTGCAACCGCAGACGGAATCGGCACGCACTGACAATCGTCGCGCGGCACTCATCCCCCAGAGCCGTCAGAGCGAGGCTTTCAACGCCGAGTCCGAAGTCGGCTCCCAGAAAGAGAAGTCCAGAGCCAGCCAGGCCAATCCCAATCAGACTTCCCAGCAGGCGCGAGACGGTGCCCAGACCGGCAACCCGCAGGCGGCGGTCGACAATCGCTTCGTCGAGGCCGCCGGTGAGGACGGTCAGCGCAACAAGCAGCAGGATCCCAAGCAGCAGGAGCAACAGCAGAAGCAGGAGTTGCAGGTCAAGGAGCTGGCCGACAGGGATCAGGAGGTGCGCACTCACGAGCAGGCACACCAGAGCACCGGTGGTCAGTATGCGGGGAGCCCTACCTATGAGTTTGCCATGGGGCCGGATGGCAAGCGTTACGCGACCGGCGGTGGCGTCTCCATCGACATCGGGACTATCCCCGGCGATCCCAGAGCCACCATCGCCAAGATGCAACAGGTGCGGGCCGCCGCACTGGCGCCTGCCGAGCCCTCTGCTCAGGATCTGAGCGTAGCCAGAAGTGCTGCGGCCAAGGAGGCACAGGCCCGCAAGGCACTGCTCTCATCCAACCCTGATACCGCTCTGGCTGCCGACGGCAGCGCCAAGACGGGCGTACTGAATGGCTACATGGAGCAGCGCAACCAGGTCATCGCCCAGCGCTATCAGCAGGCAGTCAAGCCTGCTGCCCAGCAGAACCTGAGCCTGAGTGTCTGAGGTTCCCAGCGTATTTCCGCCCGGTTTTTTCCTCGCGAGTAGGCATTTGCAACTAATCTGAGGGGTAATCCCATCCACGCTCACAGGAGTCGTCATGCACTTTGATGAAGTCAAACCGGAAGATTTTGCCACCTTCTCCCGTGTACCACCGCCGCACCTCCAGATGGAGCAGTTCTTGATGCAGCTCGGCGGGGGCGGTACCGAAGGCACCCATTTCAAGAAGAAGGTGATGCTGGCAGCAGGCTGGAGCCATACCGGCGTGGTTTCCTATGGCAAGTATCCACAAGAGGCCTGCAAGGCATTCAACCGGCTGCGGGAAGTGCTGGCAGCCCATCGGGAGGCTGACGCCATTCTGGCTGCGCTGGCCCAATGAGGCCGAGCAACAGCGACAAAAAAGCCCCTCGCGGGGCTTTTTGCATTCTGGGGACTTATTTCTTCAGCTTCGACAGGGCGGCCGCGAAGGCGTTGCCCATGGCGCCATCGGCCGGGGGACTCTGACGCGGTGCCTGCCTCGGTTTGGCATTGCCGGTGTGGCGCGGCTCGGCCGGTTTGCGGGCTGGCTGGCCGGCTTTTTCATCCAGACGCATGGTCAGACTGATGCGTTTGCGCGGTACGTCGACTTCCAGCACCTTGACCCGGACGATGTCGCCGGCCTTGACTACCTCGCGGGGATCCTTGACGAAGCGATCGGTGAGGGAGCTGATGTGCACCAGGCCGTCCTGATGGACGCCGATGTCGACGAAGGCGCCGAAGTTGGTGACGTTGGTGACCACCCCCTCCAGCACCATCTCGGGTACCAGATCGCTGATTTTCTCCACCCCTTCCTTGAAGGTGGCGGTCTTGAACTCGGGGCGCGGGTCGCGGCCGGGCTTGTCCAGCTCGCCAATGATGTCGGTGACGGTAGGCACCCCGAACTGCTCATCGGTGTAGTCGGTGGGCTTGAGGGTGCGCAGCAGGCTGCTGTTGCCGAGCAGGCTGTCCACGGTCTGCTCCAGCTTGGCGAGGATCCGCTCCACCACAGGGTAGGATTCCGGGTGCACCGCCGAGCCGTCCAGCGGGTTGCTGCCGCCGCGAATGCGCAGGAAGCCGGCGCACTGCTCGAATGCCTTGGGCCCGAGCCGACTCACTTTCAGCAACTGCTGGCGGTGCAGGAAGGCGCCGTTCTCGTCGCGGTAGGCGACGATGTTCTGGGCTAGGGTCTGGGAGAGGCCGGAAACCCGGTTGAGCAGGGCGACCGAGGCGGTATTCACATCCACCCCGACCGCGTTCACGCAATCCTCGACCACCGCGTCGAGGCGGCGGGCCAGCTGGCTCTGGCCGACGTCGTGCTGGTACTGGCCCACACCTATGCTCTTGGGATCGATCTTGACCAGCTCTGCCAGCGGATCCTGCAGCCGGCGAGCGATGGAGACGGCGCCGCGAATGGAGACGTCGAGATCCGGGAATTCCTGGGAGGCGAGCTCGGAGGCGGAGTAGACCGATGCCCCCGCTTCACTGACCACGATTTTCTGCGCCTTGGCGGCCGGGTAGCGCTCGAACAGATCGTTCACCAGGCGGTCGGTTTCCCGGGATGCGGTGCCGTTGCCGATGCTGATGAGCTCGACCTTGTGCTTCTGGCACAGCTCGTTCAGGGTCTTGAGGCTCTGATCCACCTGACGCTTGGGTTCGAACGGATAGATGGTCGCGTGATCGACCAGCTTGCCGGTGGCATCCACCACCGCCACCTTGACCCCGGTGCGGATACCGGGATCCAGCCCCATGGTGCAGCGCATGCCGGCCGGTGCCGCCATCAGCAGATCCTTGAGGTTCATGGCGAACACCTTGATCGCCTCCTCCTCCGCTGACTCGCGGATATGGCCGATCAGCTCGGTCTCCATCTGCAGGGAGAGCTTGATCTTCCAGGTCCAGCTCACCACCCCCTGCAGCCACTTGTCGGCCGGGCGGTGTTGCAGGTTGAGTCTGAGGTGATGGGCAATGATCCCTTCGCAGGGGCTGGTACCCTCATCCTCGCCGGTGACCAGCGCCAGGTTGAGGATCCCCTCGTTGCGGCCGCGCAACATGGCCAGCACCCGGTGGGAGGGGGCCTTGTGCAGGGGTTCGTCGTGTTCGAAGTAGTCCTTGAATTTGGCCCCTTCCTGCTCCTTGCCGGCCACCACGCGGGCACGCAGGGTGGCGTTGTGCCACAGGTAGTCCCGCAACTTCTCAAGGAGATCGGCCTGCTCGGCGAAGCGCTCCATCAGGATGTAACGGGCACCGTCGAGGGCGGCCTTGCCGTCGGTGATCCCCTGCTCGACATTGAGGAAGCGAACCGCCTCCTGCTCGGGATCTTTCAGCGGGTCGCTCAGCAGCAGGTCGGCCAGTGGCTCCAATCCCGCCTCGATGGCAATCTGCCCCTTGGTGCGGCGCTTGGGCTTGTAGGGGAGGTAGAGGTCTTCCAGCCGGGTCTTGCTGTCGGCATCGTTCAGCTCGCGGGCCAGCTCGGGGGTCAGTTTGCCCTGCTCTTCAATGGAGCGCAGGATCACCTGGCGGCGATCCGCCAGTTCGCGCAGGTAGCCGAGGCGGCTCTCCAGGGTACGCAACTGGCTGTCGTCCAGACCGCCGGTCACCTCTTTGCGGTAACGGGCGATGAAGGGAACGGTCGCGCCTTCGTCCAGCAGGCGAACGGCTGCCTGCACCTGTTCCGGGCGGGCATTCAGCTCACCGGCGATCTGATGTTCTATTACGTGGCTTTGCATCGAGGGTCTCTTGGTCGGGTCCTGTCTAACTGGCCAACGTGGGGCTATGTCGCCGAACAGGGGGTCTGTCCTGGCGATACTTTAGATACCTGCCAGGCCACTGCCGCGCGGGCCGGTTGGCGCCGCAAGGCGCCGGGTGTGAGCACTATATGGGGTCGGGCAGCGGGATGCCACCCCGGCAAAAACGATGCTTGTCATACCCGGTGGGTGGGCATGCTCCGTCTCTCCTGGCCTCGTCAGCCGATTTGGCAGCCTGAGCCGGCGCTGGCTTATTTGGGATAACTGATCTCATTGATGTACCAGCAGGCGTCACCGACTGGCGTACGCACTATGGCCTCGTCGCCCACCTCTTTCTTGAGCAGGGCGCGGGCCATGGGGGAGTCGATGGAGATGTAATCCTTGCGCTCGAAGATCTCGTCATAGCCGACGATGCGAAAGCGCTTGGTCTCTCCCTCTTCGTTTTCCACCTCGACCCAGGCACCGAAAAAGACCTTGCCCTCCTGGGCGGGGGAGTAGTCGACGATCCCCAGCTCCTCGAGGCACTTGCGCAGGTAACGGACCCGCCGGTCGATCTCCCGCAGCCGTTTCTTGTTGTATTGGTAGTCGGCATTCTCGCTGCGATCACCGAGGCTGGCCGCCCAGGCCACTTTGCGGGTGGTCTCGGGGCGCTCCTCGCGCCAGAGGAAATCGAGCTCCTGTTTGAGCTTGTTGTAGCCTTCACGGGTGATCAGCTTGGTCTTCATCGGTCGTTACCTGTGTCAGTGGGGCTGATGAGCCTCTTATGGCACGGCAGATCTTATCCGTTGTCGCCTTGCTGTCGAGCAAAAACTGGGGCGTCTGAGGGGATGCCTGAGTGGTAAGACGCGGGGTGAAGGGGCGCAAAATCGGCTGAATGGGCAATAACCGGTAACATATTTAGGCTTGGCCGTTACGAGCCCGAGCTCTAGTATTGGCAGCATATATAGAGGAGAGGCAAGCAATGAGTCAGCAATACAAGGTTCTGGTCGTCGACGATGATTTGAAATTACGTTCCCTGCTGGAGCGCTACCTGACCGAACAGGGGTTCGTGGTTCGGGGCGTCGCCAATGGTGAACAGGCCGACCGCCTGCTGACCCGTGAGAACTTCAGCCTGATGGTGCTTGATCTGATGCTGCCGGGGGAAGACGGCCTCTCCATCTGCCGCCGCCTGCGCGAGGCTGGCAACCAGATCCCGGTGCTGATGCTGACCGCCAAGGGGGATGAGGTAGATCGCATCGTCGGGCTCGAGATGGGTGCCGATGATTACCTGCCCAAACCGTTCAATCCCCGTGAGCTGCTGGCCCGGATCCGCGCCGTGCTGCGCCGGCACACCGTCGAGTTGCCGGGTGCCCCCTCTACCGCCGAGAAGGTGGTGAGCTTTGGCAGCTATCAGCTCAACCTGGCGACCCGCGAGCTGAGCCGCGATGGTGATCCGGTTGCGCTGACCAGCGGTGAATTCGCCGTGCTCAAGGTGCTGGTGAGTCATCCGCGCGAGCCTCTCTCCCGTGACAAGCTGATGAACCTGGCCCGCGGTCGTGAATACACCGCCACCGAGCGCAGCATCGACGTGCAGGTCTCCCGTCTGCGTCGCCTGCTGGAGCAGGATCCGGCGCAGCCCCGCTATCTGCAGACCGTCTGGGGTCTGGGCTATGTGTTCGTGCCGGACGGTGACGGCGAATGAAGAAAGTGAGCAGCATGTTCTCCCGTATGCTCTGGTTTTTGGCCGCCGTGCTGGTGGTCTATCAGTTTGTCTCTTATGCCACCTTCTACAACTATCTGCTGGCGCCGACCGTCAAGCAGATCAGTCACCTGCTGGCCAACCAGGTCAAGCTCATCTTCCCGGTCGAGAGCAACCAGCTGGCGTTGAGTGAAGACGCCGAGGCGCTGGTCTATGTGGCGACCGGCAGCGACATCTATACCCAGACCGAGGCGGAGCAGCACGGGCTCAACGAGTCCAAGCCCTACACCTATCTGGAAGAGAGCATCAGCCGCGAGCTGGGGGGCAAGACCAAGGTCAGGGTCGAGATCCAGGATCACTATATCATCTGGATCCAGCCGCCCCAGGCCAACAAGGTGTGGGTGCGCATCCCGCTGACCGAGATCGAGGACGACGACATCGAGCCGCTGATCCTCTACATGAGCGTGCTGCTGGTGGTGACCCTGTTCGCGGCCTGGCGCTTTGCCCGCCAGTTGGTGCGGCCGCTGGAGGATCTGGAGGCGGGGGCCGTGGCGGTGGCGCGCGGCAATTTCCCCGATGCGTTGGGGGAGCAGGGCTCGCGGGAGGTGCGTCGACTGACTCGCACCTTCAATCACATGTCGAGCTCCATCAAGGGCCTGATCGAGGAGCGCAACCTGATGATGGCGGGCGTCTCCCACGATCTGCGTACCCCGCTGACCCGTATCCGGCTGGCGACCGAGATGATGTCCTCCGGCGATGAGTACCTCAAGGAGAGCATCAACGCGGACATTGACGAGTCCAATGGCATCATCGATCAGTTCATTGACTACATTCGGCCGGACGAGGGGCTGGATACCCAGCAGATCGACCTGACCCAGCTGATCCACGACAGCTTGCTGGTGCAAACCGATCAGGGTCTGGAGGTGGAGCTCGAGTTGCCGGCCGAGGCAGTACGGGTGGCCTGCAACCCCATCAGCATCCGCCGTATCCTCAACAACCTGTCGGGCAATTCGCTGCGCTACGGTGCGAGCCGGCTGCAGGCCGAGCTCAAGGATGATGGTCACTGGGTGCGGCTGCGGCTGTCGGATGACGGCCCCGGCATTCCGGAGCAGGATTACTACCGGGTGCTCAAGCCCTTCACCCAGGGCAACGAGGCCCGCACCGGCAGCGGCAGTGGCCTGGGGTTGGCCATCGTCGCCAAGATCGTGTCCCAGCATCACGGCACCATCAGGCTGGGGCGCTCCGAGCTGGGGGGCTTGCTGGTGGAGATCCGGCTGCCCAAGAACCAGCCGCTGGAGTGGATTGATTGAACGAAGGGCGTATCCGTGGATACGCCCTTTGCATGTCAGGCTTGCGGCTCGCTGGTTTTGCGGTAGCGCCTGCCGTATTTCAGCTGCTGGATCAGCAGGGCGGCGACGATGAGCGCCAACCCGATCGGGGTGGCCGGGTGGATGGTCTCGCCGATCAGCAGGTTGAGCAGCACCAGCGAAGCAAACGGCGAGATGAAGATGAGGTTGCTGATGGGGGCCGTGTTGGTGGCGTGGCGCAGGGCCATCAGCCAGAGCACGAAGCCGAAGCCCATCTCGAACAACCCCACGTAGATGGCGCCGGCCCACCCCTGCCAGGCGGTCATGGCAAAGTCCGAGAGCAGCCAGGTCGCCGCGACGATAAAGGGCAGGCTGATGATGAAGCCGAGCAGCAGACTGACGATGGGATCGCCCTGGTTGCGGGTGTTGAGGATCCAGTAGCCGGCCCAGATCAGGGTCGACACCAGCGCCAGCGTGACGCCGAGAGGGCTGTCGAACTGCAGACCGAATACATCCCCCTTGGTGGCGATCACCAGCGCACCGAAGTAGCCGAGCACGATGGCCACCCCGTCGCGGCGGCGCAGCTTCTGACCGAGGAAGGGCACCGCCAGCAGACTGAGGGTGATGGCCCAGGTGTAGTTGAGGGTCTGTGCCTGCTGGGCGGGCAGCAGGTCATACGCCTTGAACAGCAGCAGGTAATAGAGGAAGGGGTTGAGTACTCCCAGTGCCAGATAGTAGAGGGGACGACTCTTGATGTAGCCGAGCAGCAGCGGCAGTTTGCCCTGACAGGCCACGATCACCCCCAGCGTCAGGGTCGAGGTGCAGGCCGCGACCAGCAGCAGCTGTACCGGTTCAAAGTAGGTGAGGGAGATCTTGAAGGCGCTGGCGACCGTCGACCAGAGGGCGACGGCGCAGAGTCCATATTGATAGGCTTTTTTCTGATCTTTGAGCATGGGGTGTCGTTCCGATGACGAAGGCCGGCGCACAGTCTACCAGCCTGTTTGCAACATTGTCGTTACCCCTGCCAGGCAAGGGCTTGCCCAGCCGTTGACGAGATCCATCTGTCACATAAAATTGCGCACAATCTGTTCGCCTTCTCTTGCGCAAATTGAAAAAATCCGTATAATCCCCTCCGCTTACCCCTGAAGTAAGCCAGACGATATGTCTGTTTGCTGAGTTTCCCGCTTGCGGGGGCCAGCCATACAGTCCTCCCGATATGGGAGGAAACGTGAAAAATCACACCTCTGGCGGGAGTAATCTCGGTCTGGCGGTGTTGATTTATGTTCTTTTATCTATTGGAGCTCTGTCAATGCAGAACCAAAGAATCCGTATCCGCCTGAAGGCTTTTGATCATCGCCTGATCGATCAATCCACTGCGGAAATCGTTGAAACTGCAAAGCGCACCGGCGCGCAGGTTCGCGGTCCTATTCCGCTGCCGACTCGCAAAGAGCGCTTCACCGTCCTGATCTCCCCGCACGTCAACAAAGATGCGCGTGATCAGTACGAGATCCGCACTCACAAGCGTCTGGTAGACATCGTTGAGCCGACTGACAAGACCGTTGACGCCCTGATGCGTCTGGATCTGGCAGCTGGTGTAGACGTCCAGATCAGCCTGGGTTAATTACGGAAAGAGGTTGATAACAATGACAATCGGTCTTGTAGGTCGCAAAGTGGGTATGACTCGCATCTTCACTGAAGATGGCGTTTCTATCCCGGTGACTGTTATCGAAGTTGAAGCTAACCGTGTAACTCAGGTCAAATCTGTAGAAACCGACGGCTACAACGCTATTCAGGTTACCACTGGCGCCAAGAAAGCCAGCCGTGTAACCAAGCCGGAAGCTGGCCACTTCGCCAAAGCTGGTGTAGAAGCCGGTCGCGGTCTGTGGGAATTCCGCCTGAACAACGGTGAAACTTTCACTGTTGGTAGCGAGCTGAAAGTAGATCTTCTCGCTGACGTTAAGCTGGTAGACGTTACCGGCACATCCAAGGGTAAAGGTTTTGCCGGTACTGTTAAGCGCTGGAACTTCCGCACCCAGGATATGACCCACGGTAACTCTCTGTCCCACCGTGTACCTGGCTCCATCGGTCAAAACCAGACCCCGGGCCGTGTATTCAAGGGCAAAAAGATGGCTGGTCACATGGGTGCTGAGCGTGTAACGACTCAGAACCTGGAACTGGTTCGTGTTGACGCTGAACGCAACCTGCTGCTCATCAAAGGCGCAGTACCGGGTGCAACCAACGGCAACGTGATCGTTAAACCTGCCGTCAAAGCGTAACGTCTGAGGAGATAGTAATGGAATTGGTAATGAAAGACGCCAAGAGCGCTCTTGAAGTTTCCGAGACTACCTTCGGGCGCGAATTCAACGAAGCTCTGGTTCACCAGGTTGTCGTTGCTTATGCCGCTGGTGCCCGTCAGGGTACTCGTGCGCAGCTGACTCGCTCTGAAGTGTCTGGTGGCGGCAAAAAGCCGTGGCGTCAGAAGGGTACTGGTCGTGCCCGTGCTGGCTCCATCCGTTCGCCCATTTGGCGTTCCGGTGGTGTGACTTTTGCAGCTAAGCCGCAAGATCACAGCCAGAAAGTAAACAAGAAGATGTACCGCGGCGCTATCCGTAGCATCCTGTCCGAGCTGGTACGTCAAGAGCGCCTGATCGTTGTTGAGAAGTTCGGCATCGAAGCTCCGAAGACCAAAGAACTGATCGCCAAGCTGAAAGAAATGGAACTGACTGACGTTCTGATCGTGACTGCTGAAGTCGATGAGAACCTGTTCCTGGCTGCTCGTAACCTGTACAAAGTTGACGTGCGTGACGTTGCCGGTATCGACCCGGTCAGCCTGATCGCTTTCGACAAGGTTCTGATGACTGCTGACGCAGTTAAGCAAATCGAGGAGATGCTGGCATGATCCGTGAAGAGCGTCTGCTGAAAGTTCTGAAGGCTCCGCACATCTCTGAAAAGAGCACCATGGTCGCAGAAAAGCAGAACACTATCGTGTTCAAAGTTGCTGTTGATGCCACCAAGGCGGAAGTCAAAGCTGCAGTTGCGAAACTGTTCGAGGTCGAAGTTGAGACCGTCCGTACCCTGAACATGAAGGGTAAGACCAAGCGCGCAGGTGCACGCGTAGGCCGTCGTTCCGATTGGAAAAAGGCTTATGTGACCCTGAAAGCTGGTCAGGACATCGACTTCATGGGCGCAGCCGAGTAAGAGGAGTTCTGAAAAATGGCAATCGTTAAGTGCAAGCCTACTTCTCCGGGCCGCCGCCACGTCGTCAAGATCGTCAACCAAGACCTGTACAAGGGCAAGCCCTTTGCAGCTCTGCTGGACAAGAAAGACAAGTCCGGTGGTCGTAACAACAACGGCCGCATCACCACCCGTCACATCGGCGGTGGTCACAAGCAACACTACCGTATCGTCGACTTCAAGCGCGACAAAGACGGTATCCCGGCCAAAGTAGAGCGCCTGGAATACGATCCTAACCGTACCGCAAACATCGCCCTGGTGCTGTATGCAGACGGTGAGCGTCGTTACATCCTGGCTCCGAAAGGCCTGAAAGCTGGTGATGCAATCGCTTCTGGTGCTGATGCCGCAATCAAGGTAGGTAACACCCTGCCGATGCGCAACATCCCGGTCGGTTCTACCGTTCACGCTGTTGAGATGAAGCCTGGTAAAGGTGCCCAGCTGGCTCGTTCCGCTGGTACTTTCATCCAGATCCTGGCTCGTGAAGGTAACTATGTAACTCTGCGTCTGCGTTCCGGCGAAGTACGTAAAGTTCTGGCCGAGTGCCGCGCCACCATCGGTGAAGTTGGTAACTCCGAGCACATGCTGCGTCAACTGGGTAAAGCCGGTGCAAACCGCTGGCGTGGTATTCGTCCGACCGTTCGCGGTATGGCGATGAACCCGGTCGACCACCCGCACGGTGGTGGTGAGGGTCGCAACAAGGGCATGCAGCCTGTGTCCCCATGGGGCCAGAAGGCTAAAGGCTTCAAGACCCGTAAGAACAAGCGTACCGACAAGTACATCGTACGTCGTCGTAACAAGTAATTGTTAACATAGAGGAATCACCATGCCACGTTCTCTCAAGAAGGGTCCATTTATTGACCTGCACTTGCTGAAGAAGGTAGAGAAAGCGGTGGAAAGCGGGGATAAAAAGCCGGTTAAGACCTGGTCCCGTCGTTCAATGATCATCCCGAACATGATCGGTTTGACCATCGCTGTCCATAATGGTCGTCAGCACGTTCCGGTTTTCGTTACCGAAGAAATGATCGGTCACAAACTGGGTGAATTCGCACCGACTCGTACTTATCGCGGCCATGCTGCTGATAAGAAGGCTAAGAAGCGCTAAGGGATAAATGATGGAAGCTATCGCTAAACACCGTTATGCCCGTACTTCTGCCCAGAAAGCTCGTCTGGTAGCCGATCAAGTACGTGGTCTGTCCGTAGACAAGGCTCTGAACATCCTGACCTTCAGCCCGAAAAAGGCTGCAGCTCTGGTGAAGAAAGTGCTGGAATCTGCCATTGCAAACGCTGAGCACAACGAAGGCGCCGATATCGACGCGCTGCGTGTTGCTACTATCATGGTCGACGAAGGTCCCTCCATGAAGCGCATCCGTCCGCGTGCCAAAGGTCGTGCGGATCGTATCCTCAAGCGTACCGCTCACATCACCGTAGTGGTATCCGACGCTAAGGCTGGGAGATAAGCAATGGGTCAGAAAGTACATCCTAATGGCATTCGCCTGGGTATTACCAAGCCTTGGAATTCTACCTGGTTCGCGAACACCAAAGACTTCGCTGACAACCTGTACAGCGATTTTCAAGTACGCCAGTTCCTGACCAAGGAACTGAAAAACGCGTCCTTGTCCAAGATCACCATCGAGCGTCCGGCCAAGAGCATCCGTGTGACCATTCACACCGCTCGTCCGGGTGTTGTGATCGGTAAGAAAGGCGAAGACGTTGAGAAACTGCGCAAAGCTGTAGCCGCAATTGCTGGCGTGCCTGCTCAGATCAACATTTCCGAAGTCCGCAAGCCGGAGCTGGATGGCAAACTGGTTGCCGACAGCATCACTTCCCAGCTGGAGCGTCGTGTAATGTTCCGTCGTGCTATGAAGCGCGCCGTACAGAACGCAATGCGCCTGGGTGCCAAGGGCATCAAAGTGGAAGTTTCCGGTCGTCTGGGCGGCGCTGAAATCGCGCGTACCGAATGGTACCGTGAAGGTCGTGTGCCGTTGCACACCCTGCGTGCCGACATCGACTACGCAACTTCTGAAGCCCACACCACTTACGGTGTGATCGGCGTTAAAGTTTGGATCTTCAAGGGCGAAGTTCTGGGCGGTCTGGCTGCTGTTAATGCCGCTGCTGCTCAAGAGCAAGCTCCTGCAAAGCCCAAGCGTGACAACAAGCGCCGCGCTGCTAAGTAAGGAGATTCGGTAAATGTTGCAACCAAAGCGTACTAAATTCCGCAAGACCCACAAGGGTCGTAACCGCGGTCTGGCCAACTCTGGTAACGAAGTATCCTTCGGTACCTTTGGCCTGAAGGCGACATCCCGTGGTCAACTGACTGCTCGTCAAATCGAAGCAGCCCGTCGTGCCATGACCCGTCACGTTAAGCGTCAAGGCAAGATCTGGATCCGTGTGTTCCCGGACAAGCCCATCACCGAAAAGCCCCTCGAAGTTCGTATGGGTAAAGGTAAGGGTAACGTGGAATACTGGGTTTGCCCGATCCAGCCTGGCAAGGTTCTGTACGA
Source organism: Aeromonas sp. Y318-1 (assembly GCF_027706125.1). Taxonomy (NCBI): domain Bacteria; kingdom Pseudomonadati; phylum Pseudomonadota; class Gammaproteobacteria; order Aeromonadales; family Aeromonadaceae; genus Aeromonas; species Aeromonas sp. Y318-1. The sequence goes on along the minus strand of NZ_JAPDCM010000013.1, from coordinate 9,748 downwards.
GATGGATGGTGTACCTGAGGCTCTGGCGCGTGAAGCGTTTGCCCTGGCCGCAGCTAAGCTGTCCGTTCAGACCACTTTCGTAATTAAGACGGTGATGTGATGAAAGCCCAAGATCTGCGTCAAAAGAGCGTCGAAGAACTGAACCAGGAGCTGCTGGGTCTGCTGCGTGAGCAATTCAACATGCGCATGCAAGCTTCCACCGGCCAGCTGGCTCAGACTCACACTCTGAAACAAGTGCGTCGTGACGTCGCACGTATCAAGACTGTACTGACTGAGAAGGCAGGTGCGTAATGACTGACAAGATCCGTACTCTGCAAGGTCGTGTAATCAGCGACAAGATGGATAAATCCATCACTGTTGCTATCGAGCGCAAGGTAAAGCACCCGATCTACGGTAAGATCATCAAGCGCACTACCAAGCTGCACGTACATGATGAAAACAACGAATGCAAAGCTGGCGACCTCGTGGAAATCCGCGAATGCCGCCCGCTGTCCAAGACCAAGTCCTGGACCCTGGTTGCCGTTGTAGAAAAGGCCTAATCGGTACTTTGTAGTCCAAACGGCCCCTTAGCGGGGCCGTTTGTTTTTTAGGCTACCTTTTCTAAAAATCCTGTGTTATAGTTTCGCGCCTTTTGAAGGCAGCCAGATCCCGAGAGGGATAAGAAGTAAACAAAGCGGAGCACTAAGATGATCCAGATGCAAAGTATGCTGGGTGTTGCCGACAACTCCGGCGCTCGCAGTGTAATGTGTATTAAGGTTCTGGGTGGTTCGCACCGCCGTTACGCCGGCATCGGCGACATCATCAAGGTTTCCATCAAGGAAGCCATTCCTCGCGGTAAAGTGAAGAAAGGTGATGTGTATAACGCGGTGGTCGTACGCACCCGTAAAGGCGTTCGTCGTCCGGACGGCTCTGTCATCCGTTTCGACAACAATGCGGCTGTGTTGCTTAACAACAACCAACAGCCAATCGGTACTCGTATTTTTGGCCCGGTGACTCGTGAACTGCGTAATGAGAAGTTCATGAAGATTGTGTCCCTGGCACCCGAAGTACTGTAAGGAGTCGAACGATGGCAGCTAAAATCCGTCGCGAAGACGAAGTGATTGTTCTTACCGGCAAAGACAAGGGCAAGCGTGGCAAAGTCACTCAAGTCCTGATTGCAAAAGGTAAGGTAATCGTGGAAGGCATCAACCAGGTGAAGAAACACCAGAAGCCGGTACCCGCACTGGGTCAGGCTGGCGGTATCGTCACCAAAGAAGCCCCCATCGATGTATCTAACGTAGCGCTGTTCAACTCTGCCACTGGCAAGGCTGACCGCGTTGGTTTCCGGATTGAAGACGGCAAAAAAGTTCGTTTCTTCAAATCCACCGGCGAACTTGTGAAGTAATTGGAGTTTAACGATGGCGAAACTGCATGATTACTACAAATCCGATGTAGTAAATGAACTGTCCAAACAGTTCGGTTACAAGACTATCATGCAAGTCCCTCGGATCGAGAAAATCACCCTGAACATGGGTGTTGGTGAAGCGATCTCTGACAAGAAATTGCTGGAAAATGCTGCTGCCGATATGGCTGCCATTTCCGGTCAGAAGCCGCTGATCACCAAAGCTCGCAAATCTGTTGCGGGCTTCAAGATTCGTGAAGGCTACCCGATAGGTTGTAAAGTAACCCTGCGTGGCGAGCGTATGTGGGAGTTCCTGGAACGGCTGATTTGCATCTCCGTACCGCGTATCCGTGACTTCCGTGGCCTGAACGCTAAAGCGTTCGACGGTCGTGGTAACTACTCCATGGGCGTGCGTGAGCAAATCATCTTCCCGGAAATCGACTATGACAAGGTCGATCGCGTCCGTGGTCTGGATATCACCATCACCACTTCCGCGAATACCGATGAAGAAGGCCGTGCTCTGCTGGCTGCCTTTAACTTCCCATTCCGCAAGTAAGGTTAGGGTTATGGCTAAAACTTCCATGAAAGCACGTGAAGCAAAGCGTGCGAAGCTGGTAGCCAAGTTCGCCTCCAAGCGAACCGAGCTGAAAGCTATCATTGTTGATATGAACGCTTCTGAAGAAGCGCGTTGGGATGCTGTCCTGCAACTGCAACAGCTGCCCCGTGATTCCAGTCCGTCCCGCCAGCGTAACCGTTGCAATATTACTGGTCGTCCGCACGGTTTCCTGCGCAAGTTTGGCCTGTCTCGCATCAAGGTGCGTGAGCATGCCATGAAGGGCGAAATTCCGGGCCTGAAGAAGGCTTCTTGGTAACGAATCTCGGGAGTTAGACTTATGAGCATGCAAGATCCGATCGCGGATATGCTGACCCGCATCCGTAACGGTCAGGCGGCGAGCAAAGTTGCGGTTTCCATGCCTTCTTCCAAGCTGAAAGTGGCTATCGCCAAAGTGCTGAAAGAAGAAGGTTACATCGCTGGCTACTCCGTAGCTGGTGATGTGAAGCCGGAACTGGAAATTGAACTGAAATATTTCCAGGGCAAGCCAGTTGTAGAACTGATCCAACGCGTGAGCCGTCCCGGCCTGCGTATTTACAAGCGCACTACTGATCTGCCGAAAGTTATGGGCGGTCTCGGTGTTGCTATCGTGTCCACGTCTAAAGGTGTGATGACTGACCGTGCTGCCCGCAAAGCAAGCATGGGCGGTGAGATCATCTGCTACGTCGCTTAATAGGAGGTAGGAAATGTCTCGTGTTGCTAAGGCACCCGTCACTATTCCTGCTGGCGTAGAGGTGACTCTGAACGGCCAGGAACTGTCCATCAAAGGTGGTAAAGGTTCCCTGGTTCGCTCTATTCACGCCGGTGTAGAAGTGACCAAAGAAGACAATGTACTGAAGTTCGCCCCGCGCGACGGCATCGCTGGTGCTGACGCTCAGGCCGGTACTGCCCGTGCATTGGTCAACAACATGGTAATCGGTGTTACCCAAGGCTTCGAGCGCAAGCTGCAGCTGGTTGGTGTAGGTTATAAAGCCTCCATCAAGGGCAATGCTGTTGCGCTGGCTCTGGGCTTCTCTCACCCGGTAGAGCATGCGCTGCCGGCTGGTGTGACCGCTGAGTGCCCGACTGCCACAGAAATCGTTCTGCGTGGTGTCGACAAGCAGCTGGTTGGCCAAGTCGCCGCCGATATCCGTGCTTACCGCGCTCCGGAGCCCTACAAGGGCAAGGGTGTACGCTATGCCAACGAGCAAGTGCGTACTAAAGAAGCTAAGAAGAAGTAAGGTAACACTATGGACAAGAAAGCAGCTCGTCTCCGTCGTGCTACTCGTGCTCGGAAAAAGATGCAGGAACTGGGAGCTACCCGTCTGGTTGTTCACCGTACCCCGCGTCATATCTATGCGCAGGTTATTGCAGCCAACGGTTCCGAAGTTCTGGCCTCTGCTTCCACAGTAGAGAAAGCCATCAGTGAAGCTATTAAATACACCGGTAACGCTGATGCAGCGACCGCGGTAGGTAAAGCAATCGCTGAGCGTGCTATTGCCAAAGGCGTTCAGAACGTATCTTTCGATCGTTCCGGTTTCAAGTATCACGGTCGCATCGCTGCTCTGGCAGCTGCTGCACGTGACGCTGGTCTTCAGTTCTAAGCTAGGAGTCGAAGATGGCTAAAGTCGAATCTCAAGCCGGCGAACTGCAAGAAAAGCTGATTGCAGTAAACCGTGTTTCGAAAACTGTTAAAGGTGGTCGTATCATGTCCTTCACCGCGTTGACCGTGGTGGGTGATGGTAACGGCCGTGTAGGTTACGGTTACGGTAAAGCCCGTGAAGTTCCGGCCGCTATTCAAAAAGCGATGGAACAGGCTAAGCGTAACCTGAACAAGGTTGAGCTGAACAATGGCACTCTGCACCACCCGGTGCGCGGTGTTCACTCCGGTTCCACCGTGTTCATGAAGCCGGCCTCTCAAGGTACTGGTATTATTGCAGGCGGCGCCATGCGTGCTGTTCTGGAAGTTGCTGGTATCCACAACGTGCTGGCCAAGACCTACGGTTCCACCAACCCAATCAACGTTGTTCGCGCAACTGTCGACGCTCTGGTACAGGGTCAATCCCCGGCCCAGATCGCTGCCAAGCGTGGTCTGCGCGTTGAAGAAATTCTGGGGTAATGCGACATGGCTAACACTGTAAAAGTAACTCAAACTCGCAGCTCTATCGGCCGTCTGCCAAAGCATAAGGCGACTCTGCGTGGTCTGGGTCTGCGTCGCATTGGTCACACCGTTGAGCTGGAAGATACTCCCTGCGTACGCGGCATGATCAACCAGGTTTATTACATGGTTAAGGTGGAGGGCTAAGCATGCGTCTGAATACTCTGTCTCCGGCCGCTGGCTCCAAGCGCGTTAAGCACCGTCCGGGCCGTGGTATCGGTTCTGGTCTGGGCAAGACCGGTGGTCGTGGTGTTAAAGGTCAAACCTCTCGTTCCGGTGGCGGCAAAGTCCGCAACGGTTTCGAGGGTGGCCAGATGCCTTTGAAAATCCGTCTGCCGAAGTTCGGTTTCTTCTCCCGCAAATCTTTGGTTTCTGCTGAAGTGCGCCTGAACGAAATCGCCCTGGTAGAAGGTGATGTGGTCGACGTGAGCACTCTGAAGCAAGCCGGTGTTATTACTAAAAACATCGTGTTCGCTAAAGTTGTTCTGTCTGGCAACATTGACCGTGCTGTGACCGTTCGTGGTCTGTCCGTCACCAAAGGTGCACGTGCAGCCATCGAGGCCGCTGGCGGTAAAATCGAGGAATAATCAGTACAATGGCTAAGAAACCAGGATTGGATGTTAAAGCACAGGGTGGTCTGAGTGAACTGAAGAGCCGTCTGCTCTTCGTTCTCGGGGCGATTATCGTTTTCCGTGCAGGCTCTTATGTGCCGATTCCTGGTATTGACGCCGCCGTACTGGCCGAGTTGTTCCAACAACAGAAGGGCACCATCATTGAGATGTTCAACATGTTCAGTGGTGGTGCACTCTCGCGTGCTTCTATTCTTGCGCTGGGGATCATGCCGTACATTTCGGCGTCGATCATTATCCAGCTGCTGACTGTGGTTCACCCCGCTCTTGCTGAACTCAAGAAGGAAGGTGAATCCGGCCGTCGCAAGATTAGCCAATATACCCGTTGGGGCACGCTGGTTTTGGGAACGTTCCAGGCCATTGGTATTGCAACAGGTCTGCCGAATATGATGCAAGGACTCGTGACTCATCCGGGTTTGGGCTTCTATTTCACGGCCGTTGTGAGTCTGGTCACCGGTACCATGTTCTTGATGTGGTTGGGTGAGCAGATTACCGAGCGTGGGATTGGTAATGGTATCTCGTTGATTATCTTCACAGGTATCGTTGCTGGTCTGCCTCATGCCATTGGCGCTACGGCCGAACAGGCACGTCAAGGGGAATTGCACATCCTGCTGTTGTTGTTGCTGGGCTTGATTGTTTTCGCAGTGACTTACTTTGTGGTGTTCGTGGAGCGTGGTCAGCGTCGTATCGTCGTTAACTATGCCAAGCGTCAACAAGGCCGCCAGGTATTTGCCGCGCAAAGCACACACCTGCCGTTGAAAGTGAATATGGCCGGTGTGATTCCTGCGATTTTCGCATCCAGCATCATCCTCTTCCCAGGGACCATTACCTCTTGGTTTGGTCAGGGCGAGGGCAAGATCGCTGACATCCTGCAACAGGTCTCTATGGTCCTGCAGCCGGGTCAGCCCTTGTATGAGATGCTCTATGCAGCAGCCATTATCTTCTTCTGCTTCTTCTATACCGCGCTGGTGTTCAACCCCCGCGAGACAGCAGACAACCTGAAGAAGAGTGGAGCCTTTATCCCGGGGATCCGCCCGGGCGAGCAGACAGCACGTTATATCGATAAGGTTATGACTCGCCTGACATTGGCAGGTGCGCTCTATATAACCTTTATCTGTCTGGTACCCCAGTTCTTGATGACTGCCTGGAACGTACAGTTCTACTTCGGTGGCACCTCGCTGCTGATTATCGTGGTAGTTATCATGGACTTCATGGCTCAGGTTCAGACCCATATGATGTCTCATCAATATGGTGATGTCCTGAGGAAGGCCAACCTGAAGGGCTACGGCCGCTAAAGGTCGGCGTAGTTACGGAGTTAAGCAATGAAAGTTCGTGCTTCCGTTAAGGCAATCTGCCGTAACTGCAAAATCATCAAGCGTCACGGTGTGGTGCGTGTGATTTGCAGCGAGCCAAAGCATAAACAGCGCCAAGGCTAATTTTTTACGGTTAGTACTTGCAACAAATAGTTGTGCTGGCTAATATAGCCAGCCAACTTTTGTTGTGTATTGGTTGACCGCCACGTATCCGCTCACGGGCTTTGTGGTGGTCGTAATCTACTATATGTAGGAGTGAATAGTGGCCCGTATCGCTGGCATTAACATTCCTGACCATAAGCATGCAGTCATTGCTTTGACTGCTATTTATGGCGTCGGTCGTACCCGCTCCAAGGCCATCTGTGCCGCAGCCGGTATCGCTGAGAATGTGAAAATTAAAGACCTGGACGAAGCTCAGATCGAGAGTCTGCGTGAACAAGTAGGTAAATTCACCGTTGAAGGTGACCTGCGTCGTCAGATTTCCATGAACATCAAGCGATTGATGGATCTGGGTTGCTACCGTGGTTTGCGTCACCGTCGTAGCCTGCCTGTTCGTGGTCAACGTACCAAGACCAACGCTCGTACCCGTAAGGGTCCGCGCAAGGCTATCAAGAAGTAACGGGAAGGTAGAAAATGGCTAAAACTCCGACTCGTGCTCGCAAGCGCGTTAAAAAGCAAGTGAGCGACGGTATTGCGCACGTTCATGCATCTTTCAACAACACAATCGTGACCATTACTGACCGTCAGGGCAATGCTCTGTCATGGGCTACCTCTGGTGGTTCAGGTTTCCGTGGTTCCCGTAAGTCCACTCCGTTTGCTGCCCAAGTAGCTGCTGAGCGTGCTGGTGAGATCGCCAAAGAATACGGCGTGAAGAACCTGGAAGTCATGGTCAAAGGTCCGGGTCCCGGTCGTGAGTCTTCCATCCGCGCTCTGAACGCGGCTGGTTTCCGCATCACTAACATTACTGATGTGACTCCGATCCCGCACAACGGTTGTCGTCCTCCCAAGAAGCGCCGCGTGTAACGCTGTAGCTACTTGGTCTAGGATTGTTGGAGAAAGAAGATGGCAAGATATATCGGTCCTAAGCTTAAGCTTAGCCGTCGTGAGGGCACCGACCTCTTCCTGAAGTCTGGTGTTCGTGCGATTGATTCTAAGTGCAAGATTGACACCGTTCCTGGTCAACACGGTGCGCGTAAAGCGCGTCTGTCTGACTACGGTGTTCAGCTGCGCGAGAAACAAAAAGTTCGTCGTATCTACGGCGTATTGGAAAAACAGTTCCGCAACTACTACCGCGACGCTGCCCGTCAAAAGGGTAACACCGGTGAAAACCTGTTGCAGCTGCTGGAAGGTCGTTTGGACAACGTTGTTTACCGTATGGGCTTCGGTGCTACCCGTGCTGAATCTCGTCAGCTGGTGAGCCACAAGGCCATCATGGTCAACGGTCGCGTTGTGAACATTCCTTCTTTCCAGGTTTCCCCTGAGGACGTGATCTGCGTTCGTGAGAAGGCTAAGAAGCAAGCGCGTATCAAAGCATCCCTCGAGGTTGCTGGTCAGCGTGAGAAGCCGACTTGGGTAGAGGTTGATGCCGCTAAAATGGAAGGTGCTTTCAAGCGTCTGCCAGAGCGTTCCGACCTGTCTGCCGACATTAACGAACAGCTGATCGTCGAGCTTTACTCCAAGTAAAGCTAGCTTCTAAAGAGAGGACACAATGCTGGGTTCTGTAACAGATTTTCTTAAACCGCGGCTAGTTGACATCGAGCAAGTTAGCCCGACTCATGCGAAAGTGACTCTCGAGCCACTTGAGCGTGGCTTTGGTCACACGCTGGGTAATGCCCTGCGTCGTATTTTGCTGTCTTCTATGCCCGGTTGTGCAGTTACTGAAGTCGAAATTGACGGGGTACTGCATGAGTACAGCAGCAAAGAAGGTGTACAGGAAGACATTCTTGAAATCCTGCTCAACCTGAAAGGTATCGCTGTGAAGCTGGAAGGCAAGGACGAGGTAACTCTGTCCCTGACCAAGTCTGGAACAGGCCCCGTTACCGCTGGTGATATCACTCACGGTGATGAAGTCGAGATCGTAAACCCGGAGCACGTAATCTGCCACCTGACTGGCGCCAATGCTGAAATCAGCATGCGCCTGAAAGTTCAGCGCGGTCGTGGTTATGTGCCTGCTTCTGCTCGTGTTCACAACGATGATGAAGAGCGTCCTATTGGTCGCCTGCTGCTGGACTCCGCGTTCAGCCCCATCGTTCGTATTGCCTACAACGTTGAGGCAGCACGTGTGGAGCAGCGTACCGACTTGGACAAGCTGGTCATCGACATGGAGACCAATGGTACTCTGGATCCTGAAGAAGCCATCCGTCGTTCTGCCACTATTCTGGCCGAGCAACTGGAAGCCTTCGTGGATCTGCGCGATGTCAGCGTGCCCGAGAAGAAAGAAGAGAAACCCGAGTTTGATCCGATTCTGCTGCGTCCTGTCGATGATTTGGAGCTGACAGTTCGTTCTGCGAACTGTCTGAAGGCAGAAGCTATCCACTATATTGGTGATCTGGTACAGCGTACTGAAGTTGAGTTGCTTAAGACTCCTAACCTCGGTAAGAAGTCCCTGACTGAGATCAAGGACGTGTTGGCCTCCCGTGGTCTGTCTCTTGGCATGCGCCTCGAGAATTGGCCGCCCGCCAGCATCGCTGACGAGTAATCCAGATTACGGGTTTCACAGATTTAGTTAGAAGGATAAGGTCATGCGCCATCGTTTGAGTGGTCGTCAACTGAACCGGAACAGCAGCCATCGTCAGGCTATGTTCCGCAACATGGCCAGCTCCCTGGTTCGTCATGAGATCATCAAGACGACTCTGCCTAAGGCAAAAGAGCTGCGTCGTGTAGTTGAACCGCTGATCACCCTTGCCAAGACTGATAGCGTTGCTAATCGTCGCCTGGCATTTGCCCGTACTCGCGATAACGCGATCGTGGCTAAGCTGTTCAATGAACTGGGCCCGCGCTACCTGGAGCGCGCCGGCGGTTATACTCGCATTCTGAAATGCGGTTTCCGTGCAGGCGACAACGCCCCTATGGCTTACATCGAGCTGGTAGACCGCCCGGCCGCTGCTGAAGCAGCTGCTGAGTGATAAAGAAAAAGCCGGGCTTGTCCCGGCTTTTCTTTTAATGGATTCTGATACTGCCTCAACTGCCTCAACTGCCTCAACTGCCTCAACTGCCTCAACTGCCTCAACTGCCTCAACTGCCTCAACTGCCTCAACTGC
>NZ_JAPDCM010000013.1:0-405 GCF_027706125.1 Aeromonas sp. Y318-1 | reverse complement strand
ACTGCCTCAACTGCCTCAACTGCCTCAACTGCCTCAACTGCCTCAACTGCCTCAACTGCCTCAACTGCCTCAACTGCCTACTCTTGATCGTGTAGTTCCTTATATAGATAGGTATTCCTTATTATCGAATGATGATCTTCCATTCACCTGGTACAGAAAAAGCCAGCCAGTGGTATGAGCTGCTGGCAGAGGAGTGGCTAATTTAGCTCTGGATTTGGTAGTTTCTGTGGATAAGTTTGTATAAAAGCTGTGCTTGGATATGAATAACTAAAAAAGTGCAGTTTTTTGCAATTTTATTGCCGATGAGGGGTTGCCAGAAAGAATCCGTTCCCTATAATGCGCCTCCATCGACACGGCAAGCGGCAACGCAAAAAACCGGGTCGGTAACCTCGAAAAGCCTTTGAA